>CALAVA010000125.1 GCA_937892025.1 uncultured Bacteroidales bacterium | reverse complement strand
CTCTTTCGCCGTGACTTTTGAGTTTTTCTTTATCATATTTAATGCGGAATGTTGATTGGCATTCAAATTTACACCGTCATTTACACCGTCATTTACACCGTCATTTACACCGTCATTTTGTCCTGAAATATCTTGAGATACAGACTTCTTAGGGTTGTTTTTCTGTGAATTTGTCTGGTTCTCAGCAACATCTACACCATCACCCACATAAGAACTTGTATCTGTATTTTCCCCTATAAACACTGTTACGACCATTCCTTCGGGCAACACCTCCCATTTAGGCACAGGGAGTCCGTAATCCAAAAACATTTGGCAGACGCGTTTTACTCCTGTTCCGTATTTTTCTATGTCGCCCGTAGCTTTAAAAATATTGGCAATCTGCTTGTTACGCAAAACCGACACATAATCGTTCCGCATAAGTCGTTCAACGGTTATGGGTTCTTGCAAAGTACCGGGATTGAAAAAGAGTATATGGTCGGGGAATATCTTGATGATTGAATCGGAAGGCGAACGATAATCGCGATGAACAATCATATTCATCACAATTTCGCGCAATGCCTCAAGCGGATAATCCCACCGTTCGATATTTTCAGTCTGCGTGCTTGTAATTATAATCGCCTTGTTAATGTGTTTTCGTATAAACAGCATTATATCGTCAACTTGCGACAATATATCGGTTTGCAACGTATCATCGTCCTTTATGGTAATTTCATCGGCAAACAGCCCCATTTGGACAGTGGTGTACATTGACTGTCCTTTGCAAAACAACAAATAACAGCCATTGCTTATTGTGCCGTCGTCTTTTTGCAACTCGTATTTTCGCAAAAATTCCGACGCCGATTCAATATTGAACAACGGATTTCGCTTGCGGATTCTCTGCATCACGTTTTCAACCTTCTGCACATCAATATCGTTTATTGTATAATGAGAAGAAGGATAAAAATCCCAGCTGACATTCATTGTTTGCAAGTGCATATTTGCCACTTCCGACACCGACATCAGTTGGCTGCTGTTTGCCACACGCTTGTAACAGCGTCCTTTCATTGAAACCGGTTTTATCGGATATTCAGCAACGGAAAATTGTGCTATTTGCTTGTTTTCCACAGTAGTTATTTCCACATCGGGAACGAGTTGCGGAGTGGTTTTGTTCTTTACTTCGGCAATCCAATGCTGAACAGTTTCCTTCCCGATTTCAACGCCAACTATTTTTCCGGTATCGCCAACACCGACAAACACATCGCCCCCCTTGGCATTGGCAAATGCCACCAACGTCACAATCACTTCGTCGCCAAACGAAGTTTTGAACTCCGTATGTATATCTTCACCTGATTTTATTCTTTGTCCTATATTCATTTTCTTTGATAGATACTCAGCTTTTATGTTCCTTCATAAATATGGTTGCATTATATTTTAAATTTTATAGTTTTATAAACTTTCTATATATCTTAAGAACAAAATTTGGTATTATTATTTTTAATTTTTCTTTGGTTTTTTGAGGTACTGATGGTATATTTATAATAGAATTTGTTTCTATACAAAAAACATCCTTGTGTGATATTTGTGCTATAGTTAATGCTTGTTGATAGGAACTTTCTACGAATAATGTGCATTCGCTTTTCTTATAATACTCTGCTTTATACTCCCCGTGCCGTCCCCATTTAATGCGTTCTGCCTTTGTTGGCATATTTAGCATTATAAGCCTTTGGTAGTTTATATCATATTTTGACAACCATGCTTCTGTTTGTTTTCTATATTTTTCTAAGCGACATGTTATAATAGTGTTGATTGGTGCGGTTGGGATAAATAACGGCTCGGCTGTCTTTAGAAAATGAATATATTGCTCACCATCATCATCTATTTTTGGGTCGCAACAAAAAACACCATCCAAATCAAAGCAAGCATGCTTCAAACTATCATGATGGAACAAATTCCACTCAAATATTCTTGCATCATCAATAATTTCCAAATAAATATCCACAAGTTCTTTTGACCTACTTGTAGTAATAGGCGTTAAATAAACAAACTCGTATTTTGAAGCGATTGGGTTTAACGCATCTTTAGCTCCTATAATAGATTTTCCCGTATTTACAGAATCATCTACCACAAGCACTTTCTTTATGTCTTGCCGTTTCATCATATGTTGCCGTGTTCGTCCTAAAGCAAAATGCCTTCCTTCTAATAAACTATCTATATCTCCTAAATTGGTATTGAGATAAAGTGCTATCATACTTGCAGGCAACATTCCGCTACGGGGAACACCAACAACTAAATCAATATCATGTGGTATTTTCCACAGATTATGGCGTATTATGTTGCTAAGTTCTTGTATTGTTACGTATTTCATTTTTTTTTACACCTTTCATACCTAAATTTATCCATCCATGATCAACGCCTCGTACCTCGGCATTGGTCATTTTTCTAACATTTGAAAAACCTGCATTACGAAAATAGTTTTCCAAAGACTCGGGTGTGTACACACATCTATGCCAATTGAAACTCATTGGATTTGCCGTGCCATCGCCATAAGTAAATATACGTCCGTTCACCCATGTCATAACATCTTTCTCTTCATTGAACCTATACCAGCCATCATTACCCGTCAAATTTTCTCCATTTTCCAAATAAGCATTAGCAACATTCAAAACTTTTTTGAAGTTAGGTACCCAAATTTCTAAAACCCCATTAGGTTTCAGAATGCGAAAAAGTTCTGAGAACAATTGTTTTTGCAAAAACCAAGGAACATGCTCTATCACATGCGATGCATAAATCAAGTCAAAACTTTCATCAACAAAAGGCAGTTTTTCTGAAATGTCAGCGATATAATCAACAGACCTACCGTCTATTATATTAAGCGTTTCAAAACCTTCCAAACGTTTCAATCCTGGACCTATTTCCAATTCTCTATATGCCCTCACTTTGTTTCTTTTTATGTTCCTTTTTGTTTTAACCCTATGTAACTTATTGATTATCACCCCACCCAGTATAGGAATCTTCATAAAAATCTTATCTCTTAATCGGTAATCTGCAAATGAATAATTCATATTTCAGTTGTTTTTGTTTCAAAAAATATATTTCCCCATCCCGACATCCATTTTACATAATATAGATCAGAATCTTTTTTAAACTTATCAATTTCAAAGCCAATTACCTTCTGAACGACATCGTAATTAGTTTCACCAGTTGTTACATCGCCACTTCCTACTGAAAATGATATTGTATAATAGCCTTTTGCCAAATGAGTATTACATATTTTATATAGCAATATTTTTTCCTCACCTTCGTCTATCCAAAAAGTATCTTTTGATGAGTTAGTTCCAACAGGCGTTCCTTCTGCATTGAATATCGTACAATTAATTCTGCACTCTTGTTTATTGCATGCTTTTATAAGTATCTTCATTTCTATGTCTTCGTCAGACGCATATTTAGGAATGTTTTTCAAGAAAGTGAATGAAACAAATTGGACAGACATTATCCGATTTCTATCATGTTGATTAGGCTTAAGGACAACTTTGTTTTCCAATTTAGATGTGCCACAATTATTTGCGTAGAACTCAACAGCAGGATAAACATCGCCCCTATATACAATCAAGCCATTATTCAACACAATTCCTTTTTTACATAAACTCTTTATCGCCGCCATATTATGACTCACAAACAGCACCGTTCTCCCTTCGCCCTTGCTCACGTCTTGCATTTTGCCGATGGCTTTCTTCTGGAACTCGGCGTCGCCCACGGCGAGGACTTCATCCACAACAAGTATTTCAGGGTCAAGATGGGCGGCAATGGCAAAGCCGAGGCGTACGGTCATACCGCTGGAGTAACGCTTAACTGGAGTATCAATATAGCGTTCACAACCAGAGAAATCGACAATCTCGTCGAGTTTACGAGTTATTTCCTGCTTTGTCATTCCCATGATGGCTCCGTTCATATAGATGTTCTCGCGACCGGTCATTTCGGGATGAAAACCTGTGCCAACCTCAAGAAGAGAAGCAATGCGTCCCTTGTACTTGATGCTGCCAGTGGTGGGCTTGGTAACGCGTGAGAGCAGCTTGAGCAAGGTGGATTTGCCTGCACCGTTCTTGCCGATGATGCCTACAACATCGCCCTGCTCGATTTCCATGTTTATGTCTTTGAGTGCCCACACATACTCGGAATTGCCCTTTGTGGAGCGGTCGTTTGTTTCCCCAATTTTTAGGTAGGGATCTTCTTTACGCATTATCTTAGTGGCCCACCATCTATTCAAATCATGACTTATTGTGCCAGTAGATATTACCCCAAGCCTATATTGTTTCGAAACGTTTTCAATTTTTATTGCAGTTGACATAGATAGCAAAGTTAATTAATAATTGTCAATGAACTATTTATGTGGCATATTGCATATATGCTGATAAAAATCATAATATTTTTTCTATTATTTTGTATGGTAGAAAGTAACACGGACATTCTGATTATGAATTTTGGTAAATAATTTCAACAATATTTTTCATTGTTTTTTCAACATCGACCGCCGATGGAATTTCTTTATAAGACAATTCTGGTAATTCGCGAATATATGTTGATTTCAGTTGCTTCCATAGATATGAGAAGTCATATAGCATCGGTGATTGTTTCATGTTCTTATGCTGCCACCCATCAGGTTTTTGAAAAGTTATTCGGTCGTGATTAAGTAAATCAGCAAAATCATTGCAAAAAGCAGAGCTTAGCAAGTATTTTTCACATTCTTTATCTTTTGAAAGGTAATACAAATCATAAAAATAACGGATATGAGCATTTAAGGCAACCATATAGTTGTCTCCCAAGGAACATCTTATAAGCGAAACTATTTTTTCTACCATCGTCCTACGTTTATCCAATATAGCAAGACTGAAAGTGGACATTCCATATTCGTCAATAATATCCTTTCTGCCTTGTTTATTTAGAAAATCGTATATAAAACTGCTTATCTGTCGCATTTCCCAAGGGTGCGGGTTTGCAAATGAATTGATTTCCAAGAGAATCTCCCCATACTTAAATGCACTTGACAAATTCGGGATGTCTGATACTATTGGATATGCATAAAAGGCTTTATAGTAATGTGAACCTTTACTTGTTAAGCCGTTTTTATAAACCTCATCTAATCCTAAAGACATAGTATGGGCAATGCTTTTTATAATAGATTTCAAGTGGTTACCTGTCATTTTTCCAGCGTCAACAATTGCCACATCAATATCTTCCGAAAATCGAGAGCCTATGCCGTATGCTTTAGTCAAACTTGTTCCTCCTTTAAAAACAGCATGATGTTCGGTATCGGCAATGGCAAGTAATTGCAGACTTCTACATATCCAATAATCCTTTTCAACAAATTCTCGCTTTATCTGAAGTTGCAGAGCGGTCATCTCAATTGCTTGGGCAAACAAGTTCTTATTTTCGTGCAAATTCATACAATCCTCCATTTTTTTGCATAGGGCAGAACCTGCTCAGATATTCCTAACTTATAAACACTTGCCATATTCAGCGATTTATACAACAATTGTGTATCGTCGCCAATTTCATCCAACAAGGCTCCAACTAAAGCCCTGACATAACTTGTATATGCCATTGCAAGCCTTGCAAACGATTTTCTATCTTTTGTATCAAGCAATTTTACAATATTTTTAATAGCACTAATTGCTTCTTCGGGTTCAGTTGCCGGTATATTGCGGATAAAACGAATAGCATCAAGCAATTGCAACAACGGAATATTATGTTTGTTAATTGTATTAGGTTGTAAAATAAAACTGATTTTACGCCCCCCTCTGATTACCGAACGTCTATAAACATTTGTGCCAATCTGATATGCAGAAGAGATCTGTGTAGTGATTCCCATTTGCACAAACGCCTGTATTCCAGAAACATATCCTACTATCTTTCTTCCGTCAACTAAGAATTCGCGTAGCAACCAATCGTCTGAAGGTGGCATGATACCGAACACCGATTGTTTCGGTTTATCGAATTTTCCTTTCGTCAATTTCCTTATTTCCCCCGCACTAACCATTTTATTAAGTATCCTGCTTACAACAGAAGGACTACTCACAACATCATAAAAATCTGCAGGTGTGAAAATATACCCAATTCTGAATCTACCTATCTTATTTCGTATTAAATCAGCGTTTTGCATATCTATTTTCGACCTAAACACCAACAATAATAGTCATGTTTTTCACGTAAATAAATTGACTTCAAAAGGTTAAAAATATTTTTACTATTGTTGATATAATCTACAGAATTAATAATTACCAATGAACGATTTATGTAGCACATTGCACACAATATGGCACGAGATATCTCCTCACCACACGTTTTCCAATATCTATTTTTCTTTCCCCACATTCAAATCGTAAATGTAAATTAACTATTTAATTTTGCAAAAATAATAAAAAATATTTATATAGGCTTAAAAATTCCAGCTTTTTTAAAGGTTATAGATTCAAGTGGCAAAAAGAGAAAATCAAACAACTAATTTTCAGACCATTAAAGACAAATAAGACCATAGTATCCTAAATAGTTTTGGAAGGCGAAACTACTTATGTTCAAATAGCCTACCCATATTTTTTTTACAACTTTGCCACTTGAATCTATATTTACCCGTTGGCGGAATTAAAAAAAGTGTTCTTTGACTTAAAATAGTTGCAAAAAAAGTTGCACAATTCGTTGATTTTTAGTAACTTTGCAGTATATTAATCACCAAAGTTAACAACTAAAAAAATCTTCGTCATGCACAACTTGACTGCAAATTTCGGAAAAATTCTTGACATATGCAAGAAATTTTCAAAAAATCTTGTCAATGAACGTGGAAATTTACCTCGCAGAGGTGTTGTTCCCCGTTTTTCTGACTTGGAAGTTATCGCACTTAGTCTCACAGCAGAAAAATACAGTATCGATAGTGAATCGTTGTTGTTCTCCTTGTTAGAGGAATACCACAAGACGGATTTTCCGAACCTCATTTCTCGTTGCCAGTACAATGACCATCCTACAATATATTAACTTTATCAATAACAAACCGATTGGAAGAATCAAATATGCACTGGTTTAATTCCGCCAACGGGTTAATTTTATCTTTTTTCAGCCTGTTTTGCAGGATTTTGACAGAAAAGATAACAAACAATACCATTTCCAGAAACAAAAATATTTGTTTTCCAATCGCATTATCCGTGTGTATATACGCGTTTGCTATACTTCTACGTTGTTTGTTTTTTATTCATTTTCAGCAAGAAATCCTTCCGCAAATATACAAAAAAATATAAAATGCAGAAAGTGTGTTTACTTTTTTACAAATTTTTGTACGATTGTCTTTTTCTTGTTGTACATTTTGATGATATACAAACCCGAAGGCAAGTTGTTGATATGGATATTCAAATGGGGAGAAGATATGTTTTGTCCTTCATATAATAGAGTTGATTTGGTATCAAATATTTGATAAGCAAAAGGTTCGTTGTCAAAGTTTTCTATACAAATAAAATCATTGGCGGGGTTGGGATAGAGTTGAAAATGGCGTGGATTAGCATACGCAATATTGGTTTGTGGAACAGAATCTTGTGCAGAAAATAGACTATTGTATTTATTTTGAACAGCAATAGCTTCTTCTTGAATATCAGCAATAAAGTGTCCTAATATAAAAGCATAGGCAACCGTTAAGGTATCGCCAATGGGTAAGGATAGTGGTCCATAAGACATCATCACAGAGACATCGTTTCCATTGTTGGCAATACCAGCAGATGTCCTATTGGTGGTCATGGCATTATATTTTTGCAAATCAGAAAAACCATTGTTGATAGCCATGCTTAAATTGCTCCCATCAATATCAAAAGCATATATTTTTGTGGAATAATCAGATAGAAATTTTACCCCTGCAATGGGACCATTAAAAATAGATTGGGTATAACTAATTTTATGGTCATTATCATACGATAATCGGTTGGCATCGGTAATATCAATATCCCAATCTAAATATAGGGCGACATAAAATTGTGTAAGGTCTTCTGTTGATTTGTTAATCAATGAAAATTGATGAATAACAGAGTTTTCCAAAGAAGTGTCTGTCCAAGCATAGGCATTGTGAATGGTTTCTATATCAAATTTGTTGTAGCCCGCATTGTTGTCATTAAAAATGGTTTGGATATGCAGGTCGGCAATATTATCTTCTATCACATGAGGCGGAATAATATTGTTCATTTCGTGATTGTTATAGATATTGTCAGAAATTCTGTTGGCATTGTTTCCAAAGAGGAAACTTCCGTTTGACAATAGGCTTGCTGTTTGCGGTTTGAGTGATACTCCTTTGCCAAAACAATAATTTTCATCTTCGTAAGCCATACGTCCACAATCAGTGATAGTACATATTTGATTGTTTGTGTCCATTACAATATACGTATTTATTTTTAAGGGAATGTGTTGTGTTCCAACGCAAAGGCTATCACAAAAGAACTTTACTTGCAAAATAATTTCTTGACTTTTTGTAATATCTTCATTCAATTGTAGTACAAACAAAGGTTTTTCTTGTTGAATATACATTTGCATAGAGTCAAGACTGCCAATATTTGTGGGCATAGAAACAATGTTCACTGCAGGGTTATCAACAGTTGCTTCAACTCGAATATTGTCTGCATGTGAAAAGTAGTTGATAATGTTGGCATAGATATTTATAGGGTCGTTTTGTTTTTTTGCATGGTGTTCAATAATTATATTTTGTAAGGCGATGGCAGGTTTAAAACTATCTGTTAATGCACGATAGGCATTTATTTGTCCTGCACCTATTTTGTTTTCATAGTTGGTGCCAACAACAGACATCACAGAGTCGGCAGTTGCTTTTAATCGATAAAGAATTTGTTGTGGCAACATTTTGGGGAATTTAGATTTTATCAAAGCGGCTACTCCTGATACGATAGCGGCGGAAAAAGAAGTGCCATTGGAGGTTAGATAAGAAGACCCATTGGTAGAATAAATGGCTTGTCCGGGGGCAGCAATATCAACAGAATAGTCGTAAGTAGTGAAATCGGCCATGTCTCCCGAATTGTTTGTCGCGGCAACGCTTAACACATTTTCATAGGCGGCAGGATAAAAGGCAAGTCGTTGTGGAGTGTTGCCGCAAGCTGCAATCACCAATGCACCTTTGTTGTATGTGGCATAATTGATGATGTCTTGACCGAATTGGTCAAAAGGAGAAACGTTTCCCCAAGAGCAATTGATGATTTGACAACCATGGTCGGCGGCATAAACAATGGCTTCGTAGCCGTTGATAATACCATAGGTAGAATGTTGTATGCTTATTGGCATAAATTTACAATGAAAGCCGACTCCTGCAATGCCGTTGCTGTCATCAGTGGCTGCGGCCGCCAATGCAGCAACAAAACTTCCATGAATGTTAATGGGAGAAATATCGTTGTTATTGTCTGCCATATTCCACCCAAAAAAATTATCTATAAAACCATCATTGTCGTTGTCTATACCATCTATGGGGTCTGCGTAATTGTATTTTATATTGTTTTTTAAATCTATATTTGTAGTATCAATGCCTGAATCAAGAATGCCGATAACCACATCGGTGTCCCCTTGACAAATATCCCAAGCCTGATAAGCCTTGATGGCGGTCAAATGCCATTGGTTGGCAATATTGTTGTCGTTAGGAATATAAAGATATTGATGGGTGTATTTCGGTTGAATATATTCAAAATAACCACTTTGCATGAGAGAAAAAAGGGTTTTATCGTCTATGCTGTTTGCAACTGAAAGGGTATAAATAAGCGATAAATCAACATAAGCATTGTCGGTTTTCTGTTGAAGGGCTTGATGATTGGGAAACATTCGGTTGAGTTTTATTGTATCGTTGAATGATTTTTTCAACAAATTGATTCCCATAGATTTGTGAGTATTGCTTCGCATTTTTACCACATAGGTATTAGGCAGGGTTTGGGCAGAAATAGACCAAACAGAACTGATGATAACCGCAATTAAAATATATTTTTTCATTTATGCACTTAAGAATTAATATTTCTTTTCAGGATAAAGATTATTCCATAATAGAGGCTGGTTTTTGAGATATTTGTCAAACCATGCGATAATGGTATTTGTCCATGCTATTCGTTTTTCGTAAGTGGCAATCCCGTGATTTTCTCCTTCAACTTGAATAAATTCCACGTTTTTGCCTAATATTTTCAAGGCATTGTACATCTGAATGCTTTCACCAATGGGAACGTTGGTATCCATCGTTCCATGCAAAAGCAAAAGAGGTGTATTGATTTTATCTGCCATAAATAGTGGACTTTGTTGGGTATAAAAATTAGGGTTGTTCCATGGATAAGTATCGGCATTGGCGATAGAGCAATAACCGATTCCCCAATAGCCTTCTCCCCAATAACTACTAATGGCACTAATGCCTGCATGAGAAACTGCCGCAGCAAATATATCTGTCTGTGTTAGCAGATATTGAGTCATAAAACCACCATAACTCGCCCCAAAACAGCCTATTTTTTTCTTATTGACAAAAGCATGTGCTTCACAAAAATGTTGAACGCCAAAAATGATTTCGTCTGCTGTCCGTTTGCCCCAAGCATTAACATGACGAGCACTAAATTCTTGTCCAAAACCTGTTGTCCCAGATGGATTTAAAGTGTAAACAACATAACCTTGAGCCGCATAGAGATGAAGAGGATAACTTGATTCCAACAATCTGCTTGTCGGAGAAGTGCCTCCATAATAATAGACCAATAAAGGATAATTTTTTGTACTATCAAAATCGGGTGGAAGATAAAAACGTCCGTTTATGGTATCATTATCATAGATAAAATTCCAATCATGAACTTCGCCTAAAACAATGTCTTTGAGTTTTTCTGCCGATAAGTCCAACAAACATGATGTGGAGTGGGTATTAAGATTGACAGTATATAACCTATCGGCATTGGAGGTGCTTTGTCCAAAACAGAGCAACATAGGATTTGTTTGTGCCAATTGAAAAGATTTGATATAGTCTTCTTTGATGTCAATTGTTGTTATGTTGTCGTTTTGAGGATTGAGCATAAACAAATGCCTACAATCTTTATCCTCTGCCAATATATAAATATTGTTGTTGAACAGACTCCATCGAGCGGAAACCACTGAAGGATTGAAAAATTTTGTTAAAGGTCGTATTGCCTTTGTCCCCATATCAAATACAAACAACTGATTGTCATAAGCATTTGCAATCGGCTCTTTGCCTATGTTTTTGCCAATACCATCAAAAGCCTCCGGACCACCCATAATGAGCAATTGTTTCCCGTCAGGCGAATAAGTGGCAGAAGAAAAATAGGCTGCATTTAACAATAAAGTATCTACTTGTAAGGTTTGCCAATTGAGTTGATACAATGAAGTTGTAGAAAATGGTCGTTGGGTATAATCTCTAACAGCAACTGAAAATAATAAGCAAGGAGCATTGGGACTAATATCGTGAAGCGACACAGATGGAAATCCAAATGTAAGTCTTTGTAATACACCTGTTTTTGTATGATATAAAGATAGATAATATCTTTTTCTTCCATTGGCTTGTCTATCAGAAGGGTCTAAGATTTGTTGCATAAAATTCGCCTCTTTTTTTGTCCCTTCTTCAGCAAGGGAAAAAATAAGGGTTTGTTCGTCAGGACAAACCACAAATGACCCATTGGGGATATTCTCGTCCAAAATGGTTTCTTGATTATTTGTAGGGTCAAAGGCAACCCATTCTTTCCCTTTTAGCCCTTGACGAGTGTAATGTAACACAGAACTTTTGGGCATCCAAGAAGCCGAACTTAAATAAGATTGAGCATCTAATATTATCTTCTGTCGCTTAATATCAATAAGTTGTCCGTAATTTATAGTGGTGTTTTTATCTTTTCGACAGAAAATTTTAACCAAGGCATATTTGCCATTGGGAGAAATGCTGACAGAACGAATGTGTTTCCCGTCAAGTAATGTGTGTAAATTATAAAATTGATTTTGTGAAACTTGATTATAAGGAAGACTATCAGAATGGGAAGAATAAACAATTTTTATCTTATGCTCTGTAAGAGTATCATTGATAAACAATGATTTAATATAAAAACAATTTTGTCCATGCTGTAAAGAAATAGGAATGTTGATAGAATCATATTTAATAGTTGTTTTCTCTTTTATTTTTGTTTTGTCTTCAGAAAAAACTTGCAACATATCAGAGGAGTATATCATTATTTTTCCCTTTTGATAATTAGGGCTTTGTAAGATAAATTTTAAGACTTGCAATTGTTTTTCTGAAGAATAAAAATTAAATGTCCCCTCATTGTCAGCGGTAATGGTGTCTGTTGAAACAAAAATCTTGTCAAAATCAATAACTGTTGAAAGTAGTTTTTTGTTGTCAAACTTTTCTCCTAAAATATTTGTACTATCTATTAACAAGGGTGAAAAGAGGGGGAGGGGTTCACTACGAAAACATTTTTCAATTATCAATGATTGAGCATTGCCAATCCCAAATAATCCCAATAATATCAATATTAAAGCGTGATGTTTCATTTTTTTACATAAATGAATTTTACAAAGGTATAATTTTTCCCCTAAAATCCAATATTTGGAAGAAATTATTTTGTCGGTATTATAGTCATTGTTTTGAAGCAAAAACAATATTGTTTTCAGCAAAAGACATTGAAGGAAGTGGAATATTCGTTGCTTTTTATTGGTCTAATTTAATTTAATATTAGCCAATGTTATGATTGATAAGGTATTAATATTTTGTAGGGTTCAATTCTTTTTGTTTTGCGTAATATTTTGTGGAAATATCATATTTTATATTAGAATTTTTATGTTATCTTTGCAAGATATATAAATTGAAAATAGAATTATGGCAAATATATTACAAAGACTTTTTGGAACGAAGTCGGATAGGGATATGAAAGAATTGAAACCTATTTTGACAAAAATACAAGCAGCCTATGAAACCATAGAACAATTGTCAAATGACCAGTTGAGAAACAAAACCAACGAATTTAAACAAAAGTTAAAACAAGCGGTTCAAGACAATGAAAATAGGATAGCAGAACTAAAACAAGAATTGGACGTCCATTATGATATGGATATTGCAGAAAAAGAAAGTTGCTATAAAGAAATAGATAGTTTGGAGGAAGAAAACTATAATATTTCAGAGGATATTCTCAATGAGATATTACCAGAGGCTTTTGCAGTGATGAAAGAAACTGCCAAACGTTTCAAAGATAATAAGCAGGTGCGTGTTACCGCCACAGATTTTGACCGCAATTTGGCTTCCAAATTGGATTGTGTCAATATAGAAGGCGATGAAGCCGTGTATAACAATACATGGGTAGCAGGTGGCAACGAAATCACTTGGGATATGTGTCATTATGATGTCCAATTGATTGGTGGAACGGTGCTTCATCAAGGAAAAATTGCAGAAATGGCAACAGGTGAAGGTAAAACCCTTGTGGCAACCCTGCCCGTTTATCTTAACGCTCTTACAGGGCGTGGAGTGCATGTGGTTACGGTTAATGACTATTTGGCTAAGCGTGATAGTGAATGGATGGGAATGCTTTATCAGTTCCACAATCTGAGTGTGGATTGTATTGATAAACATGAACCTAATTCTGAAGAAAGAAAAAAAGCCTATATGTCTGATATTGCTTTTGGAACTAATAATGAATTCGGTTTTGACTATTTGAGAGATAATATGGCCAAAAACGAAAACGAACTCGTGCAAAGACAACATAATTATGCTATTGTCGATGAGGTCGATTCCATTTTGATTGATGATGCAAGAACACCGCTTATTATTTCCGGACCAACACCAAGAGGAGAACAACAAGATTTTGATAAATATAAACCTATTGTTGAAAAATTATATAATGCTCAACGCCAATTGGTAAACACTTTGTTGTCTGACGCACGAAAATTGATTTCTGAAGGCAATGAAGAAGAAGGAGGAAAATTGTTGTTGAGGGCATATAGAGGCTTGCCAAAAACAAAGGCTTTGATTAAATATTTGAGTGAACCCGGCATAAAACAACTCCTCAATAAAACAGAAGGTTTTTATATGGCAGAACAAAACAAAAATATGTACATCATTGACGATGAGTTGTATTTTGTCATAGAAGAAAAATTAAATTCTGTTGATATTAAAGAAAAAGGTATCAATTTGCTTAGTTCAAATGCTGAAGAAGCCAAGTTTTTCATTATCCCCGACATCGGAGTAGAAATTGCTGATTTAGAAAAAGAAAATCTTACTGCCGAAGAAAAACAAGAACGTAAAAATGAAATTTATCGCAATTTTTCCATTGCTTCAGAACGTATTCATACCATCAACCAATTGCTGAAAGCATATACCATGTTTGAAAAAGACGTGGAATATGTTATTATAGACGGAAAGGTAAAAATTGTTGATGAACAAACAGGTCGTATTATGGAAGGCAGACGCTATAGCGATGGGTTGCATCAGGCTATAGAAGCCAAAGAAAATGTTAAAGTGGAAGCCGCTACGCAAACTTATGCTACCATAACCCTGCAAAACTATTTCCGTATGTATAAAAAATTGGCGGGAATGACTGGTACGGCAGAAACAGAAGCCGGTGAATTTTGGAACATCTATAAGTTAGACGTCGTAACTATTCCAACCAATAAACCTGTTATTCGGGAAGATAAAGAAGATTTGGTCTATAGAACCAAAAGAGAAAAATATGGAGCCATTGTTGATGAAATTATTCGCCTAAACAAAGAAGGTCGTCCTATTCTTGTGGGTACAACCTCAGTCGAAACTTCAGAATTGATTAGTAAAATTTTGACACAAAGGAAGATAAAACATAATGTCTTGAATGCCAAATACCACAAAAAAGAAGCAGATATTGTTGCTGAAGCAGGGCGTTTGGGTACAGTTACCATTGCTACCAATATGGCCGGACGTGGTACCGATATAAAATTGGCTCCCGAGGTGAGAGAATTGGGCGGATTGGCTATCATTGGTACAGAACGACACAATTCTCGTCGTGTGGACAGACAATTAAGAGGGCGTGCTGGTCGTCAAGGAGATGCAGGTAGCTCCCAATTTTTCGTTTCGCTTGAAGACGATTTAATGCGATTGTTCGGCTCTGAAAGAATTGCCAAAGTGATGGATAGACTTGGCTTTACTGACGGAGAAGTTATTCAACATAAGATGATTACCAATTCCATTGAACGGGCACAGAAAAAAGTGGAAGAAAACGATTTCGGAATCCGTAAACGCTTGTTAGAATACGATGATGTAATGAACAAACAAAGAGAAACCATCTATCGTAAAAGAAGAAATGCCCTCAATGGTGAAAAATTGGCTATCGATATTGCTGAAATGTTTGAAAGTACATGCTACGATGTAGTAGAAAATGGACAAAATAACAGAGATTTTGACCAATATACATTTGCCGTAAACTCCACTTTTGCTATGGAATGCCCAACCGATGAACATAGTTTTATGCAAGAAAAAACGGCTAAATTGGCAGAAAAATTATTTGAAACAACTTACAACAATTATAAACAACGCATTTTGGCAATGTCTGAAAAAGCCATGCCTATTATCAAACGTGTTTATCAAGAACAAGGACACCGCTTTGAAAATATCGCTATCCCTGTAACAGACGGTAAAAAAACATTGCAGATAATCGCTAATCTAAAACGTTGTTCTGAAAATGGTGCCCGTGAAGTGGCTTTGACCATAGAAAAAAATCTGACATTGGCTGTTATTGATAATGCTTGGAAAGAACATTTAAGAGCAATGGACGATTTGAAACAATCTGTACAAAACGCAACCTACGAGCAAAAAGACCCATTGGTAATCTATAAATTTGAATCTTTCGACCTATTCTCAAATATGCTGAATGATATTTATAAAGAGATAGTTACATTTTTGAATAATGGGGTAATTCCAATAAAAGACGCAGACAATGTAAAACAAGCACAATTGCCACAATCTGATGCAAAAAAACTACAAACAAGTAGGGAAGAAGTAACTACACAACGCACCTCTGCACCTCAACCAACACAACCTATAAGGGTAGAAAAGAAAGTGGGCAGAAATGAACCTTGCCCTTGCGGTAGTGGTAAAAAATATAAAAATTGTCACGGAAGAGGTGATTTGTAAAAAACGAATTTTGATGTCCGTAACCACCGATTTGGTTTCAGACCAACGTGTGGATAAGGTATGTAATACCCTTTTTGATATGGGGTTTGAGGTCTTGTTGGTGGGGAGACAATACAAAACATCACCTCAACTTGAAAAACGAAAATATGAAACTTTTCGGTTACGTTTGCTTTTCAAAAAGGGAAAATTGTTTTATGCCGAAATAAATATACGATTGTTTTTCTTTCTCTTGTTTCATCGTATGGATATTTTGCATGTAAATGATTTGGATACTTTGCTCCCTAATGTACTTATCGGAAAATTGAAAAACAAGCCTATTGTTTATGATAGCCATGAGTATTTTACAGAAGTACCAGAACTTACAAGTCGTCCCAAAATACAGCGTATTTGGGAAAAAATAGAACAATTTGCTTTCCCAAAAGTAAATCACGCTTTTACCGTTTGTGAACCTATTGCCCAACATTATCGCCAAGCCTATCAAAAAGATGTAAAAGTATTGCGGAATATTCCACTGCAACGTGACTATTGCCGTAATAAAACAAAAGTAGAACTCGGATTGCCAGAAGACAAGGCTATTTTGCTTTTGCAAGGTACAGGTATCAATGTACATAGAGGGGCTGAAGAATTGGTAGAAGCAATGACAATGATAGATAATGCCTTATTGCTGATTATCGGAAATGGGGAAGTCTTTGATATACTTAAACAAATGTCAGTCAATCAAGCAACAACCGATAAAATTAGATTTATTGATAGGTTGCCTTTTGATGAGTTGTACAATTATACCGTGTGGGCAGATATAGGCTTTTCATTGACAAAGGCAATATGTATGAATTATCGCTATGCTCTTCCCAATAAATTGTTTGACTTTATTAGAGCAAGAGTGCCTATCATCGCTTCGCCTGATAATGAAACGGCAAGGTTAATACAATATTATAATGTAGGAATTATTCTTCAAGAGGTTACTCCCAAATGTATTGCCGATGCGGTGAATGCTTTGTTGGCTGACAAAACTTTATTGGAACATTTAAAGCACAATACTATTCATGCTTCTCAAGAATTGTCGTGGGAAAACGAAAGTGTTGTATTGAAAGAAACATATCAACAATATCTATAATTTTTCTATGAAATTTAAAATAGGTGATAAAGTTAAATTTTTAAATGATATAGGTGGAGGTGTCATTACAAAAATTATTTCTCCAACGATGGTAGAAGTGGCTACGGAAGATGATTTTAGATTGCCTATGCTCGCTTCTGAATTGGTGTTCGCACAAAGTGCAGATTTAAAAGAATCGGTCTTTAATCAAGATTTTCATGTAGAAACAGAAATTGAACCTATCCCAGACTATGATGAAAATATTGAAATGGAAAAATCTTATCGTTTGCCCAAATTATCTTCATTGAACGCCAAACCTTCAGGAATATATTTGGCATACGTCCCGCATGACCAAGTCTGGTTGCTTAAAGATGATATTGATTTTTATATTGTTAATTTCACTAATTTTGAGGTTTTATATACCTTGATGTTAAAAAAAGACAATCACTATGTCAATATTGATTATGGAAATATGTTGCCTCAAACTAAAATGTTGGTCGCAACGATAAAACGTGATGATTTAGAACTGTTTTTACAAGGTTATCTTCAATTGCTGTTTTTTAGAGAAGAAGACAAAAATATATATCAGCCTGTTTGTCAAAAGTTTAATGTAAAACCCGTACGCTTTTTCAAAGAAAACTCATTTATGGCTTGCAATTTTATGGAAGAACGTGCTTTGTTAGTACAAGTTGCAGTGCCAACAATTATGGAAAGCAATCTCTTATTGGACAAAGATAATAAAATACAAGAACAAGCACTCGTTCAGAACAATAAGATTCATCAATCGTCTTTTATTGAAGATTATCAAATCAATGATAGAGAAGCAGAAATTGATTTACACATAGAGGCACTTGTGGACAATCATGCCTCATGGTCGCGGACAGAAATTCTTGAAAAACAAAAGTCTGTCATTGTTAAAGCCATAGAAAGTGCTATCGCAGAAAATTACCGCCGTATTATATTTATTCATGGCGTTGGGAATTTTATTCTTAAAACAGAATTAATCAACATTTTAAAACAATACCCGACATTGCATTATTTTGATGCTTCTATGCAAAAATATGGACGAGGAGCAACCGAGGTACTCATAAAAAAACACGAATAAAAATTCGTGTTTTTATGAAAAAATAGTTTATTTGAAATACTCAAGAAATTAGAGAGTGAATAGCCTTTGCAGGGCATGCTTCTTCACACTTATGACAAGCGATACAATTTTCATTGATTAGAGCCAAATTGTCTGTTACTTTGATTGCTGCATTTTCACAAGTTTTAACACATTTCATGCAACCGATACAAGCGGCGGAACAATTTTTCTTGGCCTCTACACCACGTTCTTTGTTTGCACAAGCAACCCATACAATACCTTGTTCGGTTTGAGACACTAAAGATAGAAGTTTTCTTGGACACGTGTTCACGCAAGCACCACAAGCCACACATTTTTCTGCATCTACGATTGGCAATCCTGTTTCTGCGTTTATTTTTAAGGCTCCAAACTTACATGCTTTTGTGCAATCACCGCAGCCCAAACAACCATACATACAAGCACTTTCTCCTGCTGTAGTCATATTGGCGAAAGCACAAGAGGCTATGGAATTATAATGTGTTTTGATGGGTGCGTTTTCACAACTGCCATTACATTTCAAAATGAGTTTTTTAGGGGCAGTAGCACTGACTTCTCCGCCAAATAATTGGGCAATTTTTTCATTTACAGGGGTTCCACCAGCAGGACATGCCTTACCATTGAGACCATTGTTCTTGACGATTGTTTCTGCAAAATTTCTACACCCTGCAAAACCGCAACCACCACAATTGGCACCAGGCAACAACTCCGCAACAACGGCTATCATCGGGTCCTCATAAACTTTGAATTTTTGTGCAACAAAATATAAAAGCACAGCCGCTAATATACCTATTGACACCAATACAGCAATAGATAAAAATACAATTTGATTCATAAATAAACTGCCATTAAATTTCTGCAAAGATAAAAAAAATACCAATACAATAAATAAAGAGATAAAACAAAAATTTACATATAGACATTTTAATAGACTCAGAACTTGATTTTTGTGGATAAAAAAGGAGAAATATTATTGCCCTCCTATAAAACTTTTCAGACAAGTTGAAAAAACAGGGTTGCACCTCCCCGCTTAGTTATGGTCACAGCGGATTTACAGGCACCTTTGTTTGGATTGACCCTCAATACGATTTAATTTATATTGGTTGAATTTAGGATGGTGTGATTGCAATTTTAGTTTTAACTTCACAAATTGTTTTACCCTATTAATACCATAATTCTCTTTATTTGCTGATAGTTATGACAGATTTTGCATACTCAAGTTCTCATGAATCTTAAAAATGTGATTTTTTATTCAAATTTTCTTGTGAAAATGTGATTTTTTGCTATTTTTGCATTCTGAAAATGTGATTTATTGTTATGGAACTTCTTAAAAGAAAAATAGATAGTTATTTGAAGAATTGGAAAAGCAATCCTGATAGGAAACCGCTCATAATAAAAGGTGCAAGACAAGTTGGTAAAACGGAATCAATACGGGCATTTGGAAGAGCAAATTACCAATCTGTCATTGAGATAAATTTTGTGCTTCAAAAAAAATTCCGTGCCATTTTTGATGACGGATATGATGTTAATACTATCATCAAAAATATTTCTCTTTTGGAACCTTCATGGAAATTTATTCCTCACCATACTCTACTCTTTTTTGATGAACTTCAAAAATGTCCCGATTGTGCCACATCGCTTAAAGCTTTTTGCCAAGATAAACGTTTTGATGTCATCTGCTCAGGCTCGCTGATGGGTATTTATTATGAGGAAATTGAATCCAATGCAGTGGGATTTAAAGAAGATTATGTGATGCATTCCATGGATTTTGAAGAATTTTTGTGGGCAAAGGGATATTCACCTTCGCAAATAGAAGACATTTACACTCACATGATTAATATTCAACCATTTACACAACTTGAAATGGATGTAATGACAGGTATTTTCCGTGATTTTATGTGTGTCGGAGGAATGCCGGAAGTTGTTAAAATGTATATCAAAAACGGACATTTCGGAGGCACGCTAAAACTGCAACGTCAACTCTTAAAAGACTATGAGGAGGATATCAGCAAATACGCTAAAGAAAGTGACAAGGCAAAAATTATTGCTGTTTATAACCATATATCCACTTTTTTGGCGAAGGAAAATAAAAAATACCAAATTACCAAAATTGCAAAAGGAGCACGAAACCGCGAATATATCGGAGCGGTTGACTGGTTGAAAGAAGCAGGTGTAATCAATGTATGTTATTGTTTGAATAATGCAGAACTGCCATTAAAAGGCAATTATGATGCCGATTGTTATAAGATTTACTATCACGATACAGGATTGTTGGTTGCCGCTTTGGATGAAGAGGCTCAAGAAGACCTTCGCAACAATAAAAACTTTGGCACTTACAAGGGAGCACTCTATGAGAATGTGATAGGCGAAACGCTAATTAAATCAGAATACGACCAACTCTATTTTTATAAGCACGATAGACCTGCTTTGGAGATGGATTTTTTTATTAGAAATACTGATTCTCTCATTCCCATTGAAGTTAAAGCCAAAGATGGTCCCACTGCGTCTCTCAACCATCTTATCCAATGGAAATCTTATCCTGATATCCATTGGGGAATTAAATTCTGTT
>CALAVA010000124.1 GCA_937892025.1 uncultured Bacteroidales bacterium | reverse complement strand
GCTTTCATCGACACAATTTGGCAAAGTTACTTTTAGGTTAGGGTTTGTTTGCATGGCTTTTTTTATAGAAAAAATGGCACCTTTGTTTCTTGCCCAACTTCTACGGGCGATTCCGTTATTGACATCCCAAAATAACATTGAGTTTAATCGTTTATCGCAGTCATAGGAGCCGTCCAAGAGCATACCAAATCCTCCATTTATGACTTCTCCCCAGCCGACGCCACCACCATTATGTATGCTCACCCAAGTGGCTCCCCTAAACGCGTCCCCAATGACATTTTGTATAGCCATATCTGCACAACGATTAGAACCATCATAAATGTTACTAGTTTCTCTAAATGGAGAATCTGTTCCGGAAACATCATGATGGTCTCGACCTAAAACTATAGGAGCCGAAATTTTTCCTTCTCTAATGGCTTTGTTGAATGCCGCAGCAATTTTTGTTCTTCCTTCACAATCGGCATATAAAATACGGGCTTGAGAGCCTACAACAAGGTGATTTTCTTTGGCTCCTTTTATCCACTGAATATTGTCTTTCATTTGTTGCTGAATTTCTTCGGGGGCTGTCTTTGCTATGTTTGTTAAGACATCTATAGCGATATTGTCAGACGTGTCTAAATCTGTAGATTTTCCAGAAGTACATACCCAACGGAATGGTCCAAATCCATAATCAAAACACATCGGTCCCATTATATCTTGTACATAAGAAGGATATTTAAAGTTTCCATCAGCATTTAAGACATCAGCTCCAGCACGGCTACTTTCAAGCAAAAAAGCATTTCCATAATCAAAGAAGTACATGCCATTGGCTGACAATTTATTGATAGCCAATATTTGTCTGCGTAGGCTTTCTTGTACTTTTTCTTTGAAAAGTTTGGGTTGATTGGCCATCATTTCTTTGGCTTCTTCAAACGATATACTGACAGGATAGTATCCACCAGCCCACGGATTATGCAAAGAGGTTTGGTCTGAACCCAAATCAACTTGTATATTGTATTTGGCACAATATTCCCATAAATCAACAACATTTCCTTGATAAGCAAAAGAATGGGCTTGTTTTTCTTGGCGACATATTTGCACTTTGGCAAAGAGAGTGTCCAAATCATCACAAATCTCATCTACCCATCCTTGTTCATATCTTTTTTGAGTGGCTGCAGGATTTATTTCTGCTGTTATAGAAACAACGCCTGCAATATTTCCTGCCTTTGGTTGTGCACCGCTCATGCCACCCAATCCAGCAGTAATGAACAATTTGCCTGCCGTTGTGCCTCCAAGTTTACGAGCAGCATTCAATACAGTGATGGTTGTGCCATGAACAATACCCTGTGGTCCTATGTACATATAGGAGCCTGCTGTCATTTGTCCATATTGGGTAACACCTAAAGCGTTGAATCTTTCCCAATCGTCAGGTTTACTATAGTTAGGCACCATCATTCCATTCGTAACGACAACCCGAGGAGCGTCTTTATGGGAGGGGAACAAACCCATAGGGTGTCCAGAATACATCACCAATGTTTGTTCTTCTGTTATTTCTGAAAGGTATTTCATGGTCAGTCGGTATTGAGCCCAATTTTGGAAAACGGCTCCATTGCCCCCATAGGTTATTAGCTCGTGTGGGTGTTGTGCCACAGCAGGGTCAAGGTTGTTTTGTATCATCAACATTATAGCGGCGGCTTGACGACATCGGGCAGGGTATTCATCTATTGGGCGAGCATACATGGCATAGTTAGGGCGAAAACGATACATGTAAATTCTTCCATATTTTTCCAATTCTTCTGCAAATTCTTTAGCTAAAATAGCATGATGCTTTTGTGGAAAGTATCGTAAAGCATTGCATAATGCAAGCCTTTTCTCTTTTTTTGTAAGAATATCTTTTCGTTTGGGAGCATGATTTATCTTATTGTCATAAATAGGTTTGGGTGGCAAGTTATCAGGAATGCCTTGTATTAGTTCTTGTTGAAAATTGTTCATATTAAATAATGGTTTTATTGGTTTTATATGCAAATGTACGATTTTTTATAATTGAATATATATTATTGTATATTTTTTTGTACTTTTGCACGCAATTTTTCGGAAAAAAAAGAAAAATCCAAAAGAAGAATAGAATTATATAAAGCGATGAAAATATTTGATAAAAGTACATTTCGAGGGGATATATTTGGAGGAATAACGGCAGGTATAGTTGCTTTGCCGTTGGCATTAGCATTTGGCATTCAGGCTTTCTCTGGCATAGCAGACCCCAAAGCGGGTGCTATAGGGGCCTTGGCTGGTTTGGTAGGGGCGACTATGTTAGGATTTTTTGCTTCTTTATTTGGGGGTACTCATTCCCAAATTTCTGGACCAACAGGTCCAATGACAGTTGTCGCTGCAACCTTGACAAGTGCAGTTTGGGCTTCTTCAGCGGATATATCAACCGTGCTTGTTTCTATGACTATGGCAGGATTGTTCTGCGGTTTGTTTCAGATATTTTTTGGCATTATCAAAATAGGAAAATATATTCGATATATACCTTATCCTGTTTTGTCGGGTTTTATGAGTGGTATAGGTATCATCATTGTTTTACAACAATTATATCCATTGTTGGGATTGAAAGGCAGTGGTAGTATGATTTCTCTTTTGGTAAATTTACCTTCAGCAATTATGAGCGGGGTTTCTGTTAAGGCTTTTCTTTTGGGCTTAGGCACGATATTGATAATTTATTTTTTCCCAAAAATAACAAAGAAGATACCTTCAACATTGGTGGCTTTGGTTGTTATGACAGTTGTTGCTCTTTTATGCAAAATAGAAGACCATTTGACTATTGGGGAAATTCCTTCAGGTTTTCCGCTACCTTTTTTCTTAAAAGATGATATAAACTTGCAGGGCTTGGATTGGCTAACCATATTAAAGTCTTCTGTCATTCCCGGATTGACTTTGGCTGGTTTGGGCTCTATAGATACACTTTTAACATCTGTTGTTGCGGACAATATAACCAAAACTAAACACAATTCTAACAAGGAACTAATAGGTCAGGGCATAGGCAATGGCATAGCGAGTTTGTTTTGCGGTCTTCCGGGAGCAGGAGCAACGATGAGAACTGTTGTCAATGTAAAATCGGGTGGACGAACTCAATTGAGTGGTATGGTACATGCCTTGTTTTTATTGGCGGTTTTGTTAGGATTAGGGTCTTTAGTGAAATATGTACCTTTGTCCGTTTTGGCAGGTATATTGATAACTGTTGGTATTGGAATCATAGATTTTAAAGGTTTTAGAGATTTGTTCAAGATACCGAAAGCTGATGCCGTGGTGTTGATAGTTGTGTTTTTAGTTACAGTTTTTGTAGATTTATTGACAGCGGTTGGTATCGGAATGGTTATTGCTTGTGTATTGTTTATGAAACGTGCTGGCGATTTGGTTGAAGGAAGTTATTCTTCTGCAGAGATGACCAATTTTGATAAGGAAAGTCCTTGGCATGATGAAAATGGAATTCCAGAAAACATAAAACACAAAATTTATATTCAGCGATTGAATGGACCTATCTTTTTTGGTTCTATAACCAGATTTCAAGAGGTTATGCACGATGTGCCACAAGATGTCAAAATTGTAATTATCAGAATGCGTTTGGTGAATTTTATGGACCAATCTGGCTTATATGCTATGGAAACTGCCATTAAAGACTTGCAACAAAGGGGAATTATTGTTTTTATGACCATTATACAACCTCAACCTTTGTATATGCTCACTTCTATGAAACTGATTCCTGAAACGTTGCCAGAAGAACATACTTTCAAGACTTTTGAAGAGTGTACGGAAAGATTGAAAATGATGCAAAAAGAAGGACAAATATAAGATTATTTGTCGTTTGTACAAACTGTGCAGATAGGAATATTTTATCGGACAGCAATAAAAAAAAGGGCTTTTAAAAAAGCCCTTTTTTTGTGCAATTAATATTCATTCCAACTTTTAATATCAATATCGTTTACTGCCAAATTGCAAAATGCCATAATAAAAGCATTGGCCAAGTTAGCATTGGTGATGAGCGAAATATTATGGTCAATAGCCGCTCTACGAATACGATATCCATTGGTAAGTTCGCGTTTTGTATGATTTTTAGGGATATTTATCACAAGGTCGAACTTATGTTCAGCAATCATTTTCATGATATTGGGCTTATCGCTGTGTTCTTCATCTGGCCATGCCACTTCAGCAACAGGAACGTTGTTTGCTTTAAGGAATTTGGCTGTGCCTTCACTTGCACAAATTTTATACCCATTGTCAATGAGTGCATGTATCGCATCAAGTAGGGCAACCTTTTCTTTGGTATCTCCAGAAGAAATCATAATTGCTTTTTCTTTTGATGGAATATTGTATCCTGTGGCAATCATTGCCGTGAGCAACGCTTCTTCATAAGAATCTCCGATGCACCCTACTTCACCAGTAGAACTCATGTCCACACCCAATACGGGGTCGGCATTTTGTAGTCGAGCAAATGAGAATTGGCTGGCTTTTACTCCGATATGATCTATGTCAAATTCGTTCTTGTCAGGTTTGGAATATGGAGCATCAAGCATTATACGGGTTGCTGTTTCAATAAAGTTTCGTTTTAATACTTTGCTGACAAATGGAAAAGAACGCGAGGCTCGAAGATTGCATTCTATAACTTTTATATTATGTCCTTTTGCCAAATATTGAATATTAAAAGGTCCTGAAATATTCAACTCTTTGGCAATAGCACGGCTCATCTTTTTTATTTGTCTAACGGTAGCAAAACTGATTTGTTGTGCAGGGAATACCATAGTTGCATCTCCGGAATGGACACCTGCAAACTCTATGTGTTCAGAGATTGCATATTCTACAACTTCTCCATTTTGTGCAACAGCATCAAATTCTATTTCGTTGGTCTCTTGCATAAATTGAGAAATCACGACAGGATATTCTTTGCTAACTTCACTTGCTTTTTGTAGAAATCGTTCCAATTCTTCATAGTCATAACAAACGTTCATGGCCGCTCCAGAAAGTACGTAAGATGGGCGTACCAACACAGGAAATCCCACTTTTTCTACAAATCCTTTCACATCTTCCATATTGGTAAGTGTACTCCATTGTGGTTGGTCTATGCCCAATTTGTCCAACATGGCAGAAAATTTGCCACGATTTTCGGCTCTGTCAATAGAGATTGGGCTTGTTCCCAAAATAGGTACACTCTGCCGATAGAGTTTCATGGCTAAATTATTCGGAATTTGTCCACCGACACTAACAATGACTCCCTTGGGCATTTCCAAATCGATAATATCCAACACCCGTTCAAAAGAAAGTTCGTCAAAATAAAGTCTGTCGCACATATCATAGTCAGTAGAAACAGTTTCGGGGTTGTAGTTTATCATAATGCTTTTGTACCCTAATTTTCTGGCTGTGGTAATTGCATTAACAGAACACCAGTCAAATTCTACAGAAGACCCAATTCGGTAGGCTCCAGAGCCAAGCACAACGACTGATTTTTCATTAGCATAATAATTGACATCATATCCTTCAACAGCGTAGGTCATATAGAGATAGTTTGTCAAATCTGGATGTTCGCTTGCCACAGTGGGGATACGTTTTACCGCTGGCAATATTCCTACTTTTTTTCTATAAGCCCGAACGGCAAGGTTGGCTGCTTCCATGTTGGTAGCAGGTGCTTTTAGAACAAAACGTGCGATTTGAAAATCTGAAAATCCATATATTTTTGCTTGACGAATCACCTCTGTCGGCACGTCTTCAATGGCGTTGTATTGTTCTAATTTATGTTTATAATCAACAATATTTTTTAGTCTGTCAATAAACCAAGGGTCTATTTTTGTCAGTTCATAAATACGATTAACAGTATATCCTTCTTCCAAAGCCTGAGCGATTGCAAAAATTCGCAGGTCGGTAGGGTTGGATAGTTCTTCATCAAGATTGTCAAATTTGGTATGGTCATTGCCTACAAATCCGTGCATGCCTTGACCTATCATACGCAATCCTTTTTGGATAAGTTCTTCAAAAGTTCTACCGATAGACATAATTTCACCGACAGATTTCATACTAGAACCGATTTGTCGGCTAACACCGGCAAATTTAGTCAAATCCCAACGAGGAATTTTGCAAATAAGGTAATCCAAAGAAGGTGCCACGTATGCAGAATTTGTCGTTCCCATTTCTCCAATTTGGTCTAAAGTATATCCCAGTGCAATTTTAGCGGCGACAAAGGCGAGTGGATAACCTGTTGCCTTGGAGGCCAATGCCGAAGAACGCGACAGACGGGCGTTCACCTCGATGACGCGATAGTCCTCCGACTGCGGGTCGAGGGCATACTGCACGTTGCACTCGCCCACGATGCCGATGTGGCGGATAATCTTGAT
>CALAVA010000123.1 GCA_937892025.1 uncultured Bacteroidales bacterium | reverse complement strand
CAATCCCCAATCCCCAATCCCCAATCCCCAATCCCCAATCCCCATTATATTTTATCTTTAATGTTTAAATTTTGCTTTTATTATTTTTGAAATTATAATATTTGAACATTCACTCAGCATTTTATTCATATTAGAAACATTATTAATATTCCATTTAGAAATATTAGGTAAATATGATAAAGATGTGCATCCATCAAACATATTATTTATATTAGTAACATTATTAGTATTCCACTTTGAAATATCAGGCAAAGATGATAATGATGAGCATTTACTAAACATCAAACTCATATTTGTAACATTATTAGTATTCCACTTTGAAATATCAGGTAAAGATGATAATGATGAGCATCCACAAAAAATACTTTTCATATCAGTAACATTATTAGTATTCCATTTTGATATATCGGGTAAAGATAATAATGATGAACATCCATTAAACAAACTTTGCATATTTATAAATTTATTATTATTCCATTTTGAAATATCAGGTAAAGATATTAATGATGAACATCCTCTAAAAATATTATACATACTAGTAATATTATCAGTATTCCATTTGGAAATATCAGGTAAATATAATATTGATGAACATCCATCAAACATTCCTTTCATACTAATAACATTATTAGTATTCCATTTTGATATATCAGGTAAAAATAATAATGAAGAGCATCTCCAAAATATCCCACTTATATTAGTAACATTATTGGTATTCCATTTTGAAATGTCAGGCAAAGATGATAATGATGAACATCCACTAAACATGCCACTTATATCAGTAACATTATTAGTATTCCACTTTGATATATCAGGTAATGATAATAAAGAAGAACATTCTTTTAGCAAGCCTCTTATTTCGATAACTTTCGAAATATCCCATTTTGATATATCAGGTAATGATAATAAGGAAGTTCTTTATTTTTACACCAGCATCCATCAATGCCAAGGTCCCTGCACAAACGGTTGCCATAGAAGAAGACCCATTAGATTCTAAAATGTCAGATACCAATCTGATAGTATAAGGATTTTCTTCGCCCGTAGGCAACATAGGTTTTAATGCTCTCATGGCCAAATTTCCATGTCCGATTTCTCGTCTTCCTGTGCTACGGATTGGTTTTACCTCACCTGTACAGAATGGAGGGAAATTATAGTGTAACAAAAAATTGTTACTACCCTCTATAATAGCACCATCTATAATTTGTTCATCTAATTTTGTTCCCAAAGTACATGTGGTGAGCGATTGTGTTTCACCACGAGTGAATATTGAGGAGCCATGAGCAGATGGCAAATAATCAACTTCGCACCAAATAGGACGAATTTGGTCTAATTGTCTGCCGTCTAATCTTTGTCTTGTATTTAGGACAACAGAGCGAACGGCCTCCCATTCCACCTCGTTGTAGTAACGGGTAATCATTGGTATTTTTTCTTCTCGTTCTTCTTCTGGAATGGTTTCAATAAAATCGTTTACAATTTGTTCAAATGCTTCATTCCGTTCTTGTTTTGAGGTTGGGTGTGAGGCAATGGCAACAACTTTATCGAAAGTTTCAGCACGCACTCTTGCTTTTAGGTCTTCGTCATTGGTTTCATGACAATATTCTCTTTTGACCTTGCCAACTTCTTGTGATAGTTCTATTTGTGCCTGACATTGAATTTTTATGGCTTGGTGTGCTGCTTTGAGTGCTTCTAAAAGGTCTTGTTCTTGCACTTCTTTCATTTCACCTTCCACCATCATGATATTATCCATAGAGGCTGCTACAATGATGTCCAAATCTGCTCTTTCTAAGGCATCTGCACTTGGGTTAATGCACATTTTTCCATCAATTCTTGCCACACGTACTTCAGAAATAGGTCCATGAAAAGGAATGTCAGATACAGACAAGGCGGCCGAGGCTGCCAAGCCTGCCAAAGCATCAGGATAATTGTTTTTGTCGCCAGAAATTAAAGTTACCAACACTTGAGTTTCAGCGTGATAATCTTCTGGGAACAAAGGTCTTAACGCTCTATCCACCAAACGAGCAATTAGAATTTCATAATTGGAAGGTCGCGATTCTCTTTTAAAAAATCCTCCCGGAAAACGCCCAACCGCTGCATATTTTTCTTGATATTCAACGGATAGTGGCATGAAATCTACGTTTTCATCAGCCTCTTTTTTGCTACATACTGTAGCCAACAACATGGTATTGCCCATACGGACAACAACAGAGCCATCGGCTTGTTTTGCCAATTTGCCTGTTTCTATGGTGATTTCTCTTCCATCACCAATATCAAAAGTTTTGGTAATTATCATTTTTACTCTTTTTTTATACAATTAATTATTAATTGATAATTAGTCTTATTAGGTGAACAAGTTGTTAAAACTAATTGATTTTTATTTGTATTAGGTATTTTTATTTGCCCATTCTTTTTTGTGTTCCATATATCTTTAATA
>CALAVA010000122.1 GCA_937892025.1 uncultured Bacteroidales bacterium | reverse complement strand
CATGAAGGTGGCGTTGCCCTCAATGAACTTTGTTTTGAGCATCTGATAGGGTCCAGCCGCATCGTCAACAGCCTGCAGGTCGGCAGCGGAAATGCTGTCGGTGAGTGCTGTCAGGGCTGTTTACCCTAAGCATCTGATGGTTAAGCTTACGCCTAACGTTACTTCTATTGCCGATATAGCTAAGGCTGTAGAAGCGGCTGGGGCTGATTCTGTTTCGCTTATCAATACGCTATTGGGTATGGCTATTGATGCGGAAAAACAAAAACCGATACTTTCTACCATTACAGGAGGCTTGTCTGGTCCTTGTGTCAAACCGATAGCCTTACGAATGGTGTGGCAAGTGAGTAAGGCTGTGCATATTCCAATAATAGGCTTGGGTGGAATTATGTCTGCTATTGACGCTATTGAATTTCTTTTGGCAGGAGCAACTGCCGTACAGATAGGAACGGCCAATTTTATTGACCCACAAGTGTCTATTAAGGTAATAGATGGTATAAATGATTATCTTGAAAGAAAATCTATTGCCAAAGTAAAAGACATTATCGGATTGATTTAGCAGTTAGACATAAAAAGTCATATCTTCTTTTGCGACCAAAACATTTTGGAAAATAGGATAGATTTCTTCTAAAAACGGACTAATGTCGTTGTATCGGGCGGAGTAGTGGCCTATCAATAATTTTTTTGCCTTCACTTTTAACGCTATTTTTGCGGCATCTATGCTTGTTGAATGGTATTTGTCTTGTGCTACTTGGGATAAGTCTTTCAAAAATGTTGTTTCATGATATAGCATATCAACATCTTGGATATAGTTGGTTAATGAAGGCATATATTTGGTATCGGAGCAATAGGCGAAGGATTGTGTTTGTGGACTGTTGGGAGTTTTTTCTATAAACAAGAATCCGTGTGTGCGAATACTATGTTTGAGTGGAAAAGCAGAAACCTGCATAGTAGGTAAATCCAAAAGTGTAGATGTTTTGCCTTTTATCGGATGGAAAATCAGTGGATAGTGAAGTTCGGTTTTATCGATGGACAAAGTCATGTTTATGAGTTTCTCCAATGGCTTGTGAGCATAGATATGCAAGGGTGTTGTTCTTCCCAATAGATTTTGAGTAAAAATGAATCCAAAAAGTCCAAAATAATGATCGCCATGCAAATGGGAAATGAAAATATGAGCAATTTGTTGCATACGGATACTATTTTTTCGCAAGCGTATTTGTGTGCCTTCTCCACAGTCAATCAATATATATTCTTTCATTTGATTAGAACGCAACAAAAAAGCACTCGGATACCGCATAGAAGTCGGTGTTGCCGAACTGCAACCCAAAACTGTCAATGATAAAGCCATGATGATAAAGTTAAAAATCTCCGTCTGTCAATTGACAGACGGAGATAGTGTTTGTTAAAATACTATTTAGATTGCAAGTTTTCTCCTGCATCATCAACGATAATTCCATAGAACCATTGTGGGTATTCGGGATTGTAGGGGCTTGCCGAATAGTTTGGATTGTTGCCGTTGGATTTGAAATTTCCGTTTTCATCGGTTTTCTTGATGTTGCCATCCATATATTTGACAAGCAGATACTGGTCGAGCCTGGTCCATTCTTCCATCATCTTCTTGGCCTGGCGACCGCTGAAGTCGTTGAGGAGAGTGGTAACCTCGTTGTCGTTGGCCTCTTTGGCGCGGCGGTCACCGCCGCGGAGTATATTACGGCGGCAGACCCCACGAATCCCTTCGGGGAGCAGGTCGACCTTGGCATCGTGAGCGC
>CALAVA010000121.1 GCA_937892025.1 uncultured Bacteroidales bacterium | reverse complement strand
GAAGACATATCTATTTTTGATAATTTCATTGATGTTTGAAACTTTATTTAGTTCTTTATTTATAACCACTAAATTTACATATTTGTTGTATAATTTTTGACTTTTATTCTTAATAATATTGTCCAAATCAATCAATTGTAATTTTTTGTCTTCCATTTTAACAAAATTTATCTTCTATTTCAGAAAATAGGTTTTCTATTTCTTCTATCTTGTTGCAAGTTAATAATCTCATGCGAGTTTCTTTAAAGTTTTTGATGTCTTTGAAATATGGTTTATAATGTTTACGCATTTCTAAAACGGCTTGTTTTTCGTTTTTGTATTGCAAGGCGAGATAAAAATGTTTTCTACATAGGTTCAATCGTTCTGCTATGGAAGGCTTTTCAACTTGTATGTTACTGTTTATCAGTTTTTTACATTGATTAAAAATCCAAGGATTGCCAATTGCTGCCCTGCCAATCATAATTCCGCTTACTTGATAGGTGTTTTTGGCTTTTAGACATTCTTGGGCAGAACAAATATCTCCATTTCCGAAAATAGGAATATGAATGTTTTGATTTTGAGCAACTTGTTCTATCAAACTCCAATCAGCATTTCCATTATACATTTGTGAACGTGTTCTGCCGTGAATGGTCAAGGCAGAGATGCCTGTGTCTTGCAGTTTTTGTGCCAAATCAACAATGATTTTGTGAGACTCGTCCCAACCTAAACGTGTTTTTACTGTTACAGGAATTTTTACCGCTTTGACAATGGCAGCCGTAATTTTCACCAATAAGTCAGGATTTTGCAACATGCCACTTCCACCACCTTTTATGGCCACTTTTTTTACAGGACACCCCCAGTTAATGTCAATAAAATCGGGTTGATAACTTTCTATGATTTTTGCTGCTTCCACCATCACCATTTCATCATTGCCAAAAATTTGTATGCCGAAAGGTCGTTCGCTTTCTTCAAAACGCAGTTTTTGTTTGGTGCTTTCCACATCTCGAATGAGTGCATCAGAGGCAGCAAATTCACTAAATAGAACATCTGCACCTTGCTCTTTGCATATCAAACGGAACGAAATGTCCGTTATATCTTCCATCGGAGCCAATAAAATGGGAAATGTTGGAAGGCTTATATCACCGATTTTAACTGTTTTATCCAATTTGATAATAATTTTTCTTATACGTTTTCAATTGTTCTATTTGGGTGTTTAATAAGGCATTTTGTGGCTGTGCCAAATTGGGGTCATCGTGGAGAATATTTTTTGCTAATTCTCGTGCCGTAACTATAATTCGCTCGTCTTCAATGATATTTAATAATTTAAAATGTAAAATCCCACTTTGTTGTGTCCCCGACAAATCGCCGGGACCTCTTAATCGCAAATCCACATCGGCAAGCTCAAAACCATTGTTGATGTTTACCATGGCTTCTATACGTTTGCGGGCATCGTTGCTAAGTTGATAATCTGTAATCAACACACAATAAGATTGTTCACCGCCACGACCGACTCGCCCTCGCAATTGATGCAGTTGCGATAAACCAAAACGCTCTGCATTGACAACGACCATTACTGAAGCGTTAGGAACATCTATCCCAACTTCTATAACTGTGGTTGCCAACAAAATATGAACCTCCCCTTGTTTAAATTTGAGCATTTCTGTGTCTTTTTCTTCTGCCGACATTTTTCCGTGTACAAAACTGACATGGTAGGTAGGCTCCGGAAAAGTCTGTTTAAATTCTTCGTATCCGTCTATCAGATTGCTTAATGTCAGTTTTTCTGATTCTTCTATAAGGGGATAAACAACAAGGATTTGTCGTCCTTTGGCAATTTCAGCTCTAATAAATTGGTTGATTTTAATACTATCTTTTTTGTAGAAATGAATCGTTTTTATAGGTTTTCTGCCCACGGGCAATTCGTCTATAACGGATAAATCAAGGTCCCCATAGACTGTCATTGCCAAGGTGCGTGGAATAGGGGTGGCTGTCATAACTAATACATGAGGAGGTATAAGACTCTTTTTCCATAGTTTGGCTCTTTGTTCTACTCCAAAACGATGTTGTTCGTCTATAATAGCCAAACCCAACTTTTTGAAAACAACGGTATCTTCACAGAGAGCGTGTGTGCCAATGAGAATATGAACATTGCCTTGGGCTATGTGGGGTAACAATTCTTTCCTTGCAGAAACTTTGGTAGAACCTGTCAGCAGTCTAACTTCAATGGGCATATCTGCTAACAATTTTTGAATGGTATTGTAATGTTGCTGGGCCAAAATTTCTGTTGGAGCCATCAAGCAACATTGAAAACCATTGTCTATGGCCAATAGCATAATCAATAGGGCTGTAATTGTTTTGCCGCTCCCAACATCACCTTGTAATAAACGATTCATTTGTTTACCTGTCAGAAAATCTCCACGTATTTCTTTGATGACACGTTTTTGGGCATTGGTCAATGGAAATGGCAAATGATAATGGTAAAATGTGTTAAATAAATTACCTACTTTGGGAATAAGATAGCCCCTATTCTTAGAATTGTGATTATATATTTGTAAAAGAAATATTTGCATAAAAAATATCTCTTCAAATTTCAATCTGCGAGTGGCTTGTTTTATCTCTTCTGCATTGTTGGGGAAATGAATTTGTTTAATAGCACTCTGTTTATCAATCAATTGTAATTTTTCTCTAATATAATCGGGCAAGGTTTCTTGTATTTCGTTGATATAATTGTCAATTGCAGTCTTGCACAATTTCTCTATTCCGCGACTATCTAACCCATTCTTTTTGCATTTGTCGGTAGAATTATACATGGGCATAAATGGAATTTGGTTCCATATATTACTTTTTTCCGCCAAAGTAATTTCAGGGTGAGACATGTTTATTTGTAGATTAAACAAGGTCGGTTTTCCAAAAACAATATATACCTTGTCTATTTCTATCATCGTTTGAAAATATTTGATATTGTTAAACCAAACCAACGAGATTGTTCCTGTGTTGTCAGTCAATTCGCATACCAAACGTTTACTTTTATTTTCACCTAAAATTTGTTTACTAATAATTTTGCCTTTGCATTGCACGTAAATATTTGTATGAGAGTGCAATTCTTCAATACGATAGAATTTTGATTTGTCTATATAGCGGTATGGATAATGATTCAATAAATCATTGATGGTGAAAATATCAAGTTCAGTGTTCAAAACCTCTGACTTTTTGTCTCCAACACCTTTCAGATAAACAATAGGTTGATTCAAAGAATTCATAATCTATTATACAAACGTAAAATACAATGCAAAAGTATAAAAAAGATAGCATATTTGTGATAATAAACAAATAAAATTATAGATTTAAGCAAATAGGTTATGCAATATTTTCAACAAAAAAAAGAGGTAGCCTATGAGGCTGCCTCTTGAAATGAAAAAATCTGATTTTATTATTTCTCTATCGTCATTTTCTTAACTATTCGCTGACCATTGAAAGTCATGGAG
>CALAVA010000120.1 GCA_937892025.1 uncultured Bacteroidales bacterium | reverse complement strand
TAGCACCTGCTTTTATATGTGCTTCTGCCAATTCTTTTGTTAAGAACAAACCTGTACTTTCTACGACATATTCTGCACCAATTTCATTCCATTTTAAGTTTGCAGGGTCCTTTTCTGCTGTAACTCGAATAGAATGTCCATTGACAATCAAATTGCCATCTTTTACTTCTATGGTACCATCAAATTTTCCGTGAACAGAATCATATTGCAACATATAAGCCATATATTCTGCATCTAACAAATCGTTGATTCCAACAACTTCTACATTTTCATGAGCCAAAACTGCTCTAAAAACCAAACGACCAATACGTCCGAAACCATTAATGCCGACTTTTATCTTACTCATTGTTTTGTCTTTTTATATTATATGTTATTTATTTGTTTTACATGTTTTACACAACCTATATAGTACTGATTATTAGAACTAAACATTATTACAAAAAATCAAATACCATGCTTGCAAAAATACAAATAAAAAACTAAAAAAGAATATTTTTGAAAGATTTTTTTATCTTAAATACAAGATTTGTAATTAGTATAAAAAAACAAAACAATTTTGAGTTTTCTTACATTTGATTATCATTTTTTTGACCGAAAAAATAAAATATTCATTTTTTTTAACGTAAAAACAATATAATCAAAGTATTATGCTATCGAACAAAAAAACAAACACATATTATTTTTTTTTATACTTTTGCTCCAATTATAATGGATTTTAAGTAAATGAAGAGAAATATTAGTATAGCGATATTATTAACTATTATTGTTATTCCTACTCTTGTAGGTCAGGTATATCAACTACCTAATGGTGGTTTTGAGACTTGGGATAATAATTCTGTTCCCACAAGTTGGCATTCTTTTAATACTGCGGACGGCACGTGGGCTAGTTTTACTTCCAATCATCATTCACAAGAAAGTGGTCGTCCGGGTTCATCGGGTAATTATAGTTTAAAAATTTATTCTTCTAGTGTTATGGGCGTTGTCGCCAATGGAAATATGACCACAGGAAGAATACATGCAGGAAGCACAACCGCATCTAGTTCAGACAATTATAATTATTCTAACAGAAGTGATGGTTATGCTCAAGTGTTTAACGGCACACCTGATTCTATGTATGTATGGACAAAAATGACGGCTGCCAGTTCTTCCACACAGGCGACAGTGCGTGCCTATATACATGGCAATACCGATTTTATTGACCCTAATCAATGCAATACCACAAATTTGTACAAAGGTCATGCACATGTGATAGTAACTCCACACAGCACATGGACGCAACAAAAAACCGCTTTTATCTATGATGGAACTTCAAGTGTAAATTACATATTAATCACTTTGACCACCAATGTTACAGCAGGTGGTGGCTCAAGCGGAGATGCTCTCTATATAGATGATATTGAGATGATATATAGTGCATGGCTTACCGATATAAAAATGAATGGCACTACTATCCCGGGGTTCAATATTGCTCAAATGAATTATTATAAAGAATATCCAAGAGGCACCAACAAATATGACTTATCTATATTGCCAAACATTACTTATACCTCCCAAGTGAGTGATGTTACTATGAGAGATTCTCTATTTTTGGGAGCAGATAATAGTATAGATGGAGCTATTCATTATATACAAGTAACGGCCGAAGATGGTGTTACCCAAAAATTGTATGCTATTCATTATAGTATATACAAATCACCTGACAATACTTTAACAAGTTTTAGTTATTCCAATGGTTCTGTTAGTGGGACACAAATAGTATCTCAAGACACGATAGATATTTTGTTGCCTCCGGGAACAACAGATGTACCCCAGATAACATCTTGTGTTCTTGCCGATACGGGTGCTCGCTATTCGGTAAGCCCTGCCACACAAGCACAGGGAGGCATTTCGGTGATTACCGTAACCGCAGAAAACGGACAACAAAAAAATTATTATGTCCGCTATACCGTTCAATTGTCAGACAATGCCAATTTGAGTGCTATTTATTATAATGGTATCGCTGTTGCTGATTTTCATCCAGATAGTTTGGTTTATCATGTTGTTTTGCCTGCAGGCACCGTGTTAGAGCCTTTTGTTTCTGCAACAACAGCATGGCCCGGCTTAACACCATTGATTACCCAACCCAATTCTTTGCCGGGCAGTGCAACTATTGTTGTTACAGCAGAAGATGGAATTACACAAAAAACGTATAATGTTAATTTTTCCGTAGCCCTTTCTACAAACACACAATTGGCATATATCAGATATAACAACATTTTGATTCCTTCTTTCCATGCAGACACATTAAATTATACCATAGAAGTGGCAAAAACAGAAACACAAGTACTTGTTTCTGCCAATCCATTATGGGCGTCTTCAACGATAAGTATAACACAAGCAGATTCTATTCCCGGTGTAGCAACAATACAAGTAAAAGCAGAAGACACTAATTACACTCAAACTTATACGGTAAATTTTATTTATCAACGTAATAATAATGCGAAATTGGCTCAATTAACCTACAATATTGGCTTAGGAGATAGTTTAGTGCCAGAGTTTGACCCCTTATATTATCATTATACAATATCTTTACCGGAAGGTACAATTGCCATTCCAATGGTATCCGCAACGGCACAAGATTCTGCCGCTATTGTGGAAATTACACAAGCACAAAGTGCAAATGACACAGCCTATGTAAAAGTTACGGCAGAAAATAGGACAACAATCCTCTATTATATGATTGTTTTTAAGGTTGCACAATCTGTCGTTGCCACATTAGATTCAATATGGGTGGATACGATTGCCCTTGCCAATTTTGACCCCAATAGATTGACCTATAATTATCAGTTAGATAGTGTTTATATGCCTTATGTTACTGCCAAGGCATCTCACCCATTGGCAACAATAAACATTGTTTATCCACAAAGAATACCCGGTCAAATACAAATAATAGTAACAGCAGCAGATACTACAGTTAAAAAGACCTATCGTATCAATTGTGCCTTGCCGACTTCAAACGATGCTCGCTTGTTGGATTTAGGTTATTTGCTTGGCGGTCAAGATTTTGCATTGCAAAATCTTGGCCATACTGAAAGTTACATGGAGGTAACTTTCAGTATGCCTACTCAATCTCAATCATTTCTGCATCTGCTTTCCGCAGGGAAAGCTCGTAAGAACGAACAGTGACTTCAATTGGGTCGCCCAAGGGAGCGACTTTCCGAACATAAACTTCAACGCCTTTCGTAACACCCATGTCCATGATACGGCGTTTGACCGCACCTGCTCCATGAAGCTTTACGACTTTGACTGTTTCGCCGACTTTTGCTTCGCGCAATGTCTTCATTTATAGTACCTCCAAATTATTTGCAAAAAAGAAAATCAGACCATGATTCTGCGGGCCATGTCCTCGTTGATGGCTACGCGGGATTCTTTGACTTTTACGATTACGTTCCCGGCAAGAGAATTTACGATGGTGACGCTTC
>CALAVA010000119.1 GCA_937892025.1 uncultured Bacteroidales bacterium | reverse complement strand
GCAAATAGCTATAGATTTGATGAATAATCAAAAGCAATATACCAAAAAAACGGTCGTTTTGTCAGATATATTGCAAAGTCGTCAAGGGGAAAAAGACTTGTATGCCGGTGTCGCGGAGTTGTTAAGGAGGAAAAACGTGGATAGGATAATCGGTATTGGCACGGCAATTTCTGCTCAAGCTATGGCTTTTGATATAGAGAAAGAGTTTTTTTTTAACACTGATGATTTTTTGTCTCACTTTAATGTGAACTCCTTACATCATGAAGTTGTTTTAATAAAAGGAGCCAGACATTTTTGTTTTGAGCGTATAGCCCATTATTTGGAAGAAAAGACCCACGAAACCGTCTTGGAGGTGAATCTAAAAAACATGGTTGCCAATATGAATTATTATCGCTCTTTGTTGGATAAGGGTACCAAAGTGATGGCGATGGTCAAGGCCTTTTCTTATGGAACAGGTGGGGTAGATGTGGCTAATGTATTGCAATATCATGGGGTAAATTATTTAACGGTGGCCTACGCAGATGAAGGCGTATCGTTGCGAAACAAGAATATACAATTGCCCATTATGGTAATGAACCCTGAGCAACGGAGTGTTGATACTATTATTAAATACAAATTACAACCAGAAATCTATAGTTTTAATATCCTTCAATTGTTTTTAGATGGTCTAAAAGAGCATTCTGAAACGATAGGTGTGCATATCAAAATAGATACAGGTATGCATAGATTGGGATTTTTACCAGAAGAAATACCTACATTGTTACACATTTTAAAGGGAAATAAACAGATTGTAGTAGAAAGTGTATTTTCTCATTTTGTTGCTGCCGATGACCCTTCAGAAGATGCTTTTAGTGCGTATCAGGTGTCGTTGTTAAATAAGGTTCATCAAGAGATAACATCGTTTTTAGGTTATCGTCCTTTGAAACATATTGCCAACACGGCGGGTTTGTGCCGTTTTCCACAATATCATTTTGACATGGTGCGTATAGGCATTGGTTTGTATGGAATAAATCCTTTTGTGGAAAAAGAGAAAATAGCCCCAGTCGCTACCTTAAAGACCATTGTATCTCAAGTAAAGCGGATAAAAAGTGGTGAGTCGGTAGGGTATAATCGTTGCTTTAAGGCAGGTCGAGATAGTGTCATTGCCACCATACCCATAGGCTATGCCGATGGATTACCACGCAGTGCTGGAAATGGTCATGCCTATGTGCTTGTCAATGGGGCAAGGGTTCCTATTGTAGGAAATATTTGTATGGATATGTGTATGGTAGATGTTACCGATGTGCCGACAAAAGAGGGAGATATGGTGCTTATCTTTGGTAAAGATATGCCTTTGGAAGACTTGGCAACGGCAACAGGTTTAATTACTTATGAATTGCTGACAGGCATTTCGCAACGTGTGAAAAGAATATATATAGAAGATTAATCAAATCAAATAAAGGAGCAATGATAACATTTGTATTGTCAATAGTTTTATTAGTAGTAGCATATTTTGTGTATGGCAAGATAGTAGAGAAGATATTTGGCATAGACCCTCAACGGGCAACTCCTGCCATAACGAAAGCTGATGGTGTAGATTTTGTCCCCATGAAACCATGGCGTATATTTTTAATACAATTTTTAAATATAGCAGGTGTAGGTCCTATTTGTGGGGCTATTATGGGAGCCCAATTCGGTACTGCCTCATTTTTGTGGATAGTTTTTGGTAGTATATTTGCAGGAGCGGTGCATGATTTTATTGCCGGTATGATTTCTCTACGCAACGATGGGTGCAGTTTGCCCGAAATTCACGGAAAATATTTGGGTAATGGTGTTAAGCACATTATGCGAGTATTTACCATTTTGTTGATGATATTGGTGGGAGCCGTTTTTGTAAATACGCCTGCTGTCTTGTTGAACACCAATTTTACCAGCGATTGGAATATTTATATTT
>CALAVA010000118.1 GCA_937892025.1 uncultured Bacteroidales bacterium | reverse complement strand
GCATATTTCTTATCAAAATCAAGTAATAAGCAGAGAAATTTATTTATTTTTGACGAACCAACGACAGGGCTTCATGCACATGATATAAGCAAATTGTATCAGACATTCCGTGCTTTGATAGAGCAAGGGCATTCTATTGTGGTCATTGAGCATAATTTGGACATCATCAAATTGGCAGACTGGGTGATAGAATTAGGACCGGGCAGTGGAAAAAACGGAGGCAACATCGTCTTTTCTGGCACCCCTGAAGATATGTTGAAATGTAAAAATTCACCGACCGCTCCATTTTTACAAAAAGTAATGAAATAAAAAAGCATATCTTTAACTAATTCTTTGCCAACTATTTTGAAATTGCAGATGGAAAATATAAACGTCCTTGAAAAGTCTCCAATTCGCTTAATCGTTGTTCAACTTTTATTGTAATTTGTTCATTACGAATCAAATTCCATCGAATAACATTTAAAAATCTTGGAGGTACTTCACCCGCAAAGCGTTCTACGACAATATTGGGATTTAAGTGTTCAAGAAAATGAACTATAAAGTTAATGTAATCATTTAAATCTAACGACACAAAACGCTCAGGCTCATTTTTATATATTTTTTCGATGGGTGTGTTTTTTATAATTTGCAATTGATGAAATTTCACTGTATCCAAAGGAAGTTTTGAGATAATTGATGTCCATTCCAACCAATCTTTTGGATTTTCGTCAGGCAAGCCGAAGATAAAATGTGCTCCTGTTTTTATCCCCGCTGCTTTTGTTTGCTTGATTGCTCGAACAGCACAAGCAAAATCGTGTCCTCGATTGATAAGTTTTAGGGTTTTATCCCAACAACTTTCTACGCCATATTCAATAATGACATATTTCTGTTTTGCCAAGGTAGAAAAATAGTCTAATTTTTCATCATCAATGCAATCTGGTCGTGTGCCAATAACCAAACCGACAATATTAGGGTGAGCAAGTGCCTGATTATAAATATCCTTTAATTGTGATAAGGGTGCATAGGTGTTTGAATAGGCCTGAAAATAAGCTAAATAATATTTTGCACGTCTATATCTGTTACGATGAAACAATATTCCTTCTTCTATTTGTTGATAAATAGATTTTTCTACCTTGCAATATGAAGGATTAAAGGCGGCATTATCGCAAAAGGAACAGCCTCCATAAGATATATGTCCATCTCTGTTAGGACAAGTAAAACCTGCATTGATGCTCAATTTTTGCACCCTACAGCCAAAAACTCGTTTAAAATAGTCTGAATAGGCATTAAATCGGCGTTGTGTTTGCCAAGGATATATCGGTGGGTTTAGTTGGTCGGAGTCCATAGATAAACAGATACATTCCCTTCGGTATTTAAACATACGATAATATTGTCTTGGATAGCAACTATATGTATATCATTTTGTGGCAAAGAAACAACTTGTTGATTTAGTGTGTTTAAATTCAATGCGACAAGTTGGGCTTCTTTACAATAGACAATCAAATCTGAATAAATGTCAAAATGTTCAATTTTGGGAATAGGCAATTGTTTGATATAAGTGCCAAATTGGTCAAAGATAAAAAAACCACTATTGCTATCATTGACAATGATATATCCAGATTCGCTTTCTTTCATTTGAATAGGAATGATTTTTTCTGTGGTAATTTGTGAAAAACTAATACTTTCGTTGGTGGGTTTACCTTGGTAATCAAAACGAAACAATTGCTCAGCGACATCATCATAAACCCAAAAACCATTATCATGCGAGGCACAGATAAGGGTAGGTTGATAGAGATTGTAATCTGCTAAATTTCCTGAAATGAAATTGAGCGGACTTAAATAATTGTCTAAAAAAGTCAGTTGAAGAAAATCTTTAGAAAATACCAGTATTTTCATCGGATTGTAAGTGTCTATGTTACTGATTTTTCCTTTTTTTAAATTGGAATATAGGCACAGTTGTTCTCCTTTTTGATTATATTTATATATATTGGTACCATTTGATAGATAGATATATCCTAATTTGTCACAATTGATGAGTTCTGCTTTTTCCTTACAAGAAAAAAGCAATTGAAAATCAAGATTTTTGTTTTGTGTATATCCTATAAAATAGAGTAGGGTAAGCAAAAACGAACAGACAATGTGGTTCCGATGGTGCGTCATCGTTTATTTTTTTAATAAATCAATGGTTTTTAATGGATTTTCTGCTCCGAACACACTATTTCCACAAACTAACACATTTGCACCGACTTCCACTAATGCCTGATAATTTTGCAAACCAACTCCGCCATCAACCTCAATAAGAGTAGAGAGATTTTGTGCGGTAAGCATGGCTTTCAGTTTTTGGATTTTCTTCAAAGTTTGAGGGATAAATTTCTGTCCTCCAAAACCGGGATTTACACTCATTAATAATACCATATCTGTTTCAGGAAGAATGTCTTCCAAAACAGAAACAGGGGTGTGCGGGTTTAAGGCGACACCAGTTTTTGCCCCAAACGATTTGATGGTTTGCAAAGTTCTATGCAAATGTGTACATGCCTCATAATGAACGGTTAAGGTGTCCGCATGGGCTTCTTTACAGAAACGTTCTATATAAAAATCTGGATTTGTAATCATCAAATGGATATCCAAAGGTTTTTGAGCATAAGCAACAATTGCTTTTAATATAGGAAATCCGATTGACATGTTTGGTACAAAATGACCATCCATAATGTCAATATGAAACCAATCTGCTTTACTTTCATTTATCATTTGAATATCTTTTAACATAATTATATTCTTTTTTAATATAGGGTATTTTTCCAAATTCTTCCATCTTTTTTTCTTTTTCTTTAAAATATATATCCAAATTAAATTCATTATCTATTTTATTTATTTGACTTTCAATTTTTACTAATTTTTTCAAAGCATTTTTTTTCATTCTTTCTTCAATTTTTTTCAAATCAACTTCTTTTTTAGTTTTATTTATTTCTGATTCTTTTTTAGTTATACTATAAGGAATTACCTCTTCTTTTGAGTCATTATTAGCATTATTTTTTCTACTAATATTTGTTATTTTTTTATTAATTTTTTCCAAATTATTTTTATTTGTTTTTTGAGTTTTTGAATCATTACTTGGTCCCCAGCATTCAATCTTACTTTTTATTCCTTTTATATTTAACATTGGTGGTGGGCTCTGTTCTAATTGATGTAATTTTTTTCGCATCAACATATCCTTTGTTTCAGATTTTCTTTTATGAATTGGAATTCTTTTTTCTTTGGGTTGATTTTCTTGTTCTTCATTGTTATTTTGATTATCATTATTATTTTCTATATAATTGTTGCTTTTAATTGGCAACTCATCTTTTTTGTTTTTTATAACTTTTAATTCCTTATTAGACATTTTTGGACTATTTTCACCAATTTTACCTGCTTTTTCCTCAGCTGATAATTTTTTCATTTCTTTCACAAATTCTCTAAAAGCAGAAGGCTTTTCTTTTTTACCTTCTTTAGCTTCTCTTAATTTAGCTTCCTCAATAGCTTTTCTTGCATCATATACAGGCTTTTTTTTAGGAGAATTTTTTTTTACAATTTTTTTTTTATTAATATTAATATTAATTTGCTGGTTTGCTCCTCCAAATCCATCAGCTTCTATATTATTATTCCCTTCAAACATAGCATTATAATCAATTTTATTACCTCCAATTGGCCTATCATCATAATTTGAATAATTTTTATTATTATTTATATTATAAGCATTTATTTCTTCAAAATTGTCTTGGTTCATAATCTGTTTTTCTTCTTCTTCATTTATATTTTGTTTAATGTTTTTATTGCTACTATTTTTATTTCTTCTAATTTTATTTTTTGGATAATTTCTTTTGGCGTTATTATATTTATGATCTTCTGGAAAACCACTCTCTGATAAACCGAAAGGATTTTGGGTATTCATAAAATTACTATTTTTCATCGGCTTTATAGGTCTTTCATCTTCTTTATATATATTATTAGATTGGGATATATTTTCATAATTTTCGCTCACTATATTATTACTCTCATTTTCTATATTATTATTGACATAATTTTCATAATCTAATTCATTATTAAAATTATTATTATCTAATTCATTAATATTTTCATTCAAATTTTTTCTTTGGGCTTTTTCTCTTATTTGTTTATTATTATTAATATTTTCTTCTTCTTTTTTCATGAATGAGACATCTTCTCCGTTTATTATTTGCTGATATTTTTTCAACCAGGGATTAGGTGTTCTTTCTTCGTCTACCCATTCGCATGTCATTTTATATTGGTAATATATCAAATAAAATTCATTATATTTTTTTCTTAATTTTAATTTCAGGTCCTTTATACTTTGCTTATCCTGTAAACTTTGATTTTGCTCGTTTTCATCTTGTAATAAAAATTTAATATTCGCAATATCCATCAAAATATTTTGTATAGTTCTGGATTTTAATATTAATCGTGTTTTAAAACTTAAAAAATAAGGTATTAAAATTTGTTTACTATTTCTTATTAATTCTAATTCATTTTTTATTTTTTTTCGTAATATTACTCCTCTTATAAAAGCTTTGATTACATCAGAACAATGAATTTTGAATTCATTTATTAATTGAGTTTTAATTTTTCTTTGCCGTTCAATATATTTATAAATAAAATAAGATATTATTTGAGAAGAATGCTTATGAATACGTTTTACTTTTTTTTCATATAAATAATCAATTATTGTATTGATGTTTATTTTATCTTCTAAAATTTTAAATTTTTTTCGTGCCAAAAAACCT
>CALAVA010000117.1 GCA_937892025.1 uncultured Bacteroidales bacterium | reverse complement strand
TAGAAGAAGTAGAACATGCAATAAGTTCATTGCCAGAACAATGGAAAACAATAGATGTTTTAATCAATAATGCAGGGTTAGCCGCCGGAATGAACACCATCCAAGAAGGAAATTTTGAGGATTGGAATCGAATGATAGATACGAATGTAAAAGGATTGCTTTATGTTAGCCGCTTAATTGCTCCTTTGATGATAAAACGTCAATGTGGACACATTATAAATATTGGATCTGTAGCGGGAAAAGACGTTTATCCTAATGGGAACGTCTATTGTGCAACCAAATATGCTGTTGATGCTATTAGCAAGGCTATGCGTATAGATATGCTACCATACGGAATAAAAGTCAGTCAAATATGCCCCGGTGCAGCAGAAACAGAGTTCTCTTTAGTACGATTTCATGGAGATAAAACCAAAGCAGATAATGTCTATAAAGGCTATCAACCACTGTCTGGAGATGATATTGCCGATATTGTCGCCTATTTGTTGGCAATGCCAAAGCATGTTTGTATCAATGATTTAACAGTAACATGTTTGTCGCAAGCCAATGCGTTGCATTTTCATAAAAAATAACTACTATGGATGAAAAACTACTTCAATATATTTGGAAGTATCGTTTGTTCACCGCTAATAATATCCAAACTATTGATGGAAATATCGTTGAAATTTTGGATGTTGGTGAAGAAAATCACAATAGTGGACCAGATTTTCTGCGAGCAAGGATTAAAATAGACAAAACATTATGGGTGGGGTCTGTGGAATTACACCTCAAATCTTCTGATTGGAATAAACATCAACATAACACAGACAATGCTTATAATAATGTGATTTTACATGTTGTATATCAATATGATGTAGATGTAAAGGATAAAAATGGGATTATATTGCCAACTTTGGAGTTGAAAGATAAAATAAATTCGTCCTTAATAGCAGAATATCGGCAATATATGGAATCTACTCATGATATCGTTTGTCAAAATCATTTTGCTGAAGTGGATTTGTTCCGTTGTTTGGCATGGTTGGATAGGTTGGCTGTGAATAGATTAGAAAAACGTATGCAATATATAGAAAAACAACTTGCCAATAACGCTGCTTATACAGAAGAGGTTTTCTATCATATTGTGGCTAAGTCTTTTGGGTTTAAAATAAACGCTGAACCTATGCTGTTAGTAGCAAAATCTTTAGATTTGAGAATTTTGGCAAAACAAAAGGATTCTCTTTTGCAAATTGAGGCTTTGGGACAGGCAGGTCTTTTGGAAGATGATTTCACCGATGACTATCCTCGACAATTGCAGAAAGAATATCGTTTTTTACAAGCAAAATTCAAACTACAACCCGCTTGTGATTATGCTATGTGGCATTGGGCTCGTTTGTACCCCGGAGGACAACCACATATTCGTTTAGTGCAATTGGCCGCTTTGATACACCAATCAACGGCTTTGTTGTCTAAAATATTAGAAATGGATAATATCGAAGATTTGCGAAACTTGTTCTCTCTAACAGCATCTCTCTATTGGGATACGCATTTCCGATTTGATGTGCCTGCCAAACAAAAAACACAAAAGAAATTAGGTAAAGATTCTGTAGATTCATTGATTATCAATGCTGTACTTCCTTTTTTGTTTGCCTACGCCTCTTGGCAAAACGATACAAACCTAAAAAATAAAGTAATTGCTTTTTATGAATCTATTCCATTGGAAAACAATAAAATAGTGAAACATTATACTCGTTTGCGTAATGATTTTAGCAATGCCTTACAATCACAAGCCTTGATAGAATTATATGAATCATATTGTAAACCAAGACTTTGTTTGCAATGTGGAATAGGCATTCATTTATTGAAAAATTAAAGTTAATGGCTATTTTTAATTAGTGCTATTCTTTTTTTTCGCCGTACAAGACCTTATTCTCAATAAAAAAAATATCAGTGAGACTATCACTGATATTTTTCACTTTCAAAGTGACCCCGACAGGATTCAAACCTGTAACCTTCTGATCCGTAGTCAGATGCTCTATTCAGTTGAGCCACGGGGCCAATCCCTCATAACGAATTGCAAAGGTACAAAAAAAATTAAAACACTTTGTCTTTTTTTTATATTTTTTTATACAATTGCTATATTATTGATTTTCTTCTCACAACAAGCCTAATACACTTTAGGAAATTTCTAATTTTATATTTTTTTGCAAATTTTTCGGACTTTTCAAAGTTTATTAAACATAATCTGTCAGAATTACGTTGCAAAAATTAATATAAGTTTTATCAATTCACATCGTAAATTTATAAAACTCTCTTTAAGGCAAATCAGTGGGTTTGGCAAAATTAGGATTTTTGATAAAATCTTCGTCTGTAAGGCTTTCTAAAAATGCCTTTAGTTGACGTTTTTCTTTATCGGTTAGTTTTACACCATGCTGATGAGCATGATGCATAAGCGGATGGGTATAAGGTGTGCTTTTTACGCTATCGCTATAAAAATCAATTACCTCTTCTAATGTTTTGTATCTTCTGTCGTGCATATATGGTGCAGTTAGGGCAATGTTTCTTAATGAGGGAGCCCTATAGGCTCCAATGTCTTTGGATTGTTGAGTAACAAAATATCTATCAAAACTATTATTAAAAACAGAGTCTAAACCATTGTTGTAAAACAGATTAGTTGTCATAAGGAGATTGCCTTCACTTCCGTGACAATGAAAACAATCTGCACCATTTTCAGTAGTAAAGAGTACAAAACCTTGTAATTCATCATCAGTAAGTTGAAGTTCACCACGTATGTATTTGTCAAATCTTGAATTAGCAGAAATCAATGTTCGTAGAAATTGTGCAATGGCTTTGGATATTCTGTCCATTGTAACTTCTTCTGTTCCAAAAGCCGCCTTAAACATTGGAGGATATATATCTATACTTGCAATGGTTTGTACACAACGTTCTTCGCTTGTATATATCTCGTCTTGAGCCAAAATGGCCATTCTGACAATATCCTCTAAATTTTGATATTCCGGATTGAGATTGTCTGTTGATACCATTCCGTTCCATAGGTATCCGTTGTTGTTGAATACTAAATTGAAAAGTGGCATTATATTGTGGGTTGTAGGAATGCCAGTTATTCCAAATGTCTTTCCATCAATATATTTAGGGTGATCGATGCCACACACAAAGGCATTTTTTTGTAAATGACAAGAAGCACAACACATCATAGAGTCTTTGTCTTTGCCGAGATAGCCTCGCAAACGATTGTCATAAAACAAATATCGCCCAAGTTTAATGCCTTCAACCGTTAATGGATTGTCTTGGGGAATATTAGTTTCTGTAGGAAAAAAAGGCGGAATAGTTAATTCGTATGGTGTTGTCTGAAATTGCTCCTCAGGTTGAGGTTTATGACAAGAATTTGCCAATATTATGAAAATCAGCAACAAAAACCAAGAAAGATACTTCATCTCTCTCTTATTTTCTCACATAGTGAGGCATTTCAAATGGAATGACAAAAGAATATTCTATCAAACCGCCAATCTCTCCTTGTTCATTTTTCCATGGTGTTTGGAATATTAATTTTTTCAGTCCGTTTTTTTCTATAGTATAACAGTTATCACTGCCATCTATTAACATTTGATTGATTTTTTCTACGGCATAAGGCGGATGACAAGCATATAAGTTAGAACCTCGTTTATCCCCAAAGGTTTTGATAGATTGTTCATTCATATATAAAACAATTCCTTCTTTGTCGCAAATAGTTATGCCACACGATTGATGTTTGAAAAAATCTTCCATGTTTATTTATTTTTATTTAATAACGTAAAAATAATTTTTTTATTGATAAAAAACTGATAAAATTCTCTCCCCAAAACCTACATAAAATTAGAAACATTCCATAATTTGTAGATATTTTCGTCCTAATCAATAAGGAAAAAAATATCAAAAAAAGATGTTTTTGTATGTAAGATTTTTGTAATTTTGTGAAAAATATAAAATTGTAATTATTACAAATATAATGGAATCTATCTACAAACATCGACAATATTTGGAATCATATCACATTCGTCCTTCTGTACAACGTTTGGCAGTGATAGATTATTTATGGAAAAATAATACTCATCCGACTGTTGAGCAAATATATGAAGCATTGATAGATACGATTCCCACTTTGTCTAAAACAACAGTGTATAATATCCTAAATTTGTTTGTAGAAGTAGGTTTGGTACAAGAACTTACTATAGATGAA
>CALAVA010000116.1 GCA_937892025.1 uncultured Bacteroidales bacterium | reverse complement strand
ACTTATACGCAAGCCTATACTTTTGAATTGTCTTTAACCAATATTCCAACAACAAAAAAGATTGTTTTTCAGTCGGATACAACATTAGAGATTTTGTTTCAAAGCAATGGTTTGCACCTATTGCCCATAGAATTGAAAGAAAAAAAAATAAATGTTGATTATGAGAAAATTACCAGTGAAAGACAGAAAAAACGCAATTATTTTGTACTCAGCAAAGAGCAACTTTTGGACTATTTGCATACACAATATGATTTTGCCGAAAAATTACAAATCAACGTAAGTGGCATTACTATACAATTTGAAGATATTAAAAAATAAGAAATTATGAGAGAACAATTTAAACTCAACACAATAGAAGAAGCCATTGATGATTTTAAAAAAGGAGAGTTTGTTATAGTCGTTGATGACGAGGATAGGGAAAATGAAGGTGATTTTATTATTGCTGCAGAAAAAATCACGCCCGAAAAAGTGAATTTTATGCTTCAATACGGACGTGGTGTTTTGTGTGTTCCGATGACAGAACAACGTTGTCAAGAGTTAAATCTGAACATGCAGGTCAATACCAACACCTCTCTTTTAGGCACACCGTTTACCATTACCGTTGATTTGTTGGGTCATGGTTGCACAACAGGCGTTTCTATGTATGATAGAGCGATGACAATCAGGGCTTTGGCTGATGATAATAGTAAGGCAGAAGATTTTGGACGCCCCGGTCATGTCAATCCCTTGCGGGCAAGAGATGGGGGCGTATTGGTGCGTGCCGGACATACAGAGGCAACCATAGATTTGGCTCGTTTGGCAGGATTGAAACCCATAGGTGCTTTGATTGAAATTATTAACGAAGACGGCACAATGGCAAGATTGCCACAATTGATAGAAGTAGCCCAAAAGTTTAAATTCAAAATTATCTCTATCGCTGATTTGATTGCATATCGTGTTCAAAAAGAAACACTTATACGTAAAGAAGAAGAAGTAAATTTGCCTACACAATGGGGAACATTCAGACTTATTGCCTATACGCAACTCAACAATGGAAACACTCATTTGGCATTAAAAAAAGGCGAATGGGCTGAAGATGAAGAAATTCTTGTTCGTGTACATTCCTCATGTGCAACAGGAGATATTTTTGGCTCTTGCAAATGTGATTGTGGAGAACAACTCCATCGTGCAATGGAGATGATAGACAAAAAAGGGAAAGGACTTGTCCTTTATATGAGCCAAGAAGGTAGAGGTATCGGCTTGGTAAACAAATTGAAAGCCTACCATTTGCAAGAATTGGGACGTGATACCGTAGAAGCCAATTTGGAATTGGGATTTAAAGCCGATGAACGTGATTATGGTATCGGTGCACAAATATTAAAAGACTTAAAAGCAACAAATATCAATCTGATTACCAATAATCCAACCAAAAGAGCAGGCCTTATCGGACATGGAATTACCATTACCAAAACAACACCAATCATTATTCAACCCAATGATAATAATTTGAAATATCTACAAACTAAGCAAAACAAAATGGGGCATACCCTTCATTTGGGCGAATAAAAAAAATGGATGAAACATTTGAACTGATAGATAGGGACATTCAAGCGTATTGTGAAGCACATACCTCTGAAGAGGCTGAGGTTTTGTATCGGCTCTATAGAGAAACCAATCTAAAGGTTATGCAACCGAGAATGTTGTCTTGTAAAAATCAAGGGACATTTTTAGAAATGATAAGCCGGTTGATTAAACCCAAAAGAATCTTAGAATTAGGAACTTATACGGGCTATTCAGCCATTTGTTTGGCACAAGGTTTAGCAGAAGATGGAGTGTTATATACCATTGAAAAAAAAATGGAATTAGAGTTCATTATCCACAAATATATTCAAGAAGCCCATCTGACAGACAAAGTTAAAGTATTGTTTGGTAATGCTTTAGATATTATTCCTACACTTGACCAAACTTGGGATTTGATTTTTATTGATGCTGATAAGGTAAACTATCTCAATTATTATAAAATATTGATAGACAAACTTTCTGATAATGGTATTATCTTGGCAGACAATGTTTTGTGGAGTAAAAAAGTAGTAGATTCCACTCAAGACCACGATAGGGATACTATTGCCTTGCGTCAATTTAATGACTATGTGCAGCAAGATAAAAGGGTGAAAAATATGATTTTGCCCTTTAGAGATGGCATTATGATGATAGAAAAAGAGGCACAATAAATAGGGTGCCTCTTTTTCTTTGTCGGGTCAAAGAGAAATTTTATCCTTGTTGGCTGTCTTCTAACATTAAGACAATTTGTTCAATGTCTTTATCTTTACCTTTGGGGTCATATTGTGTTTTAAGGTCATATTTGAACAATTTGGCCAAGGTTTGGTAGCAGAAGGCATGCATTTTTCCGCGCAAATCATCAACGATAGCATAAGAGGTTTTGCCTGTTTCTCTATCAATGAGTTTGATAAGAATCAAACCTTGTGAAAAGGTGAGATTTTCTATTTCTTTGGCATATTCTTTACGGAGTTGTTTTTCTACGCTTTTCATGGCAATATCCCTATCGCTTTTTTTCGGAATAAGGGCTAACATATTGTCATATTCTTTCAGTTTTACAGCCGCAAGGCGTGCATAAGGATAAACTTTGGTAACATTGCGGACCAATTTGTTGTAACGATTTTGATTTTTTTGTGATACTTTACCTCTAAACCCAACAATAATGATAGGTTTGCAATTGTAAGTGGCTAAAGTATCACCCTCAAAAATAATAGCCTTATGCGTATGAGCATATTGACAAAAACTAAAATTTGCTATCAAGCAAAAAATAACTGACAAAAAAATACTGCGTTTCATGATATTTGTTTTTTGTATCAGATTGCAAATTGTATGCCAATTTGTATGTTCTAAAAACGGAAATATGGATTTTTTATTGTTGAATTGTTGTAATTTGTTTATATACAATATTATAAAAATAAAATAAGGATTTGCAATCAGTTGGTTTGTAAGTAGGGGAGGAGAAAATAGAATATTATTTCAATATCCACAAGGCGGGATTTTGGTGTACTTGTCCTTTCAATATTTCAAAATGCAATTCGGAATGTGCCTCATTAGCCTTTTGGGTAAGATAGCCTATTGTTTGTTTGGTGGCAATAGTCTGACCACTTTTGACAGTTACAGAGGCTAAATTTACATAAACGGTGAAATAGTTTCCATGTCTGACAATCACGCCTTTGGCATCGTTTATATCAAAGACTGCGGTAACAGTTCCGTTGAATACTGCTCTTACTGCCGCTCCTTTTTCAGCCAAGATATTGACTCCATTGTTGGTGATTTGCACAGAAGACACTTCTCTATGAGAATGTGTACCAAATCCTTCAATGATGTTTCCTTTTAACACAGGCCATGGTAGTTTGCCTTTGTTGCTTTCAAAGTTTTGCGAAAGGGCTACTTCCTCCCGTGTCAATAGCAGGGTATTTCCGCCTTTGGAAGTGCTTGTTTTGGTATTTGTTGTTGTATTTTTCTTGGCGGCGGCGTTAGCCTTGGCAATTTCGGCATCAATAATGCGTTTGATAGCCGCATCAATGTTCTTTTGGCGTGCCACTTTCTTTTTTATCTGCTCGTTAATTTGTTTTTCTTGCGTTTTAAGATTGGATACAATACGCTGTTTTTCTCGCTCTTGTTTGGCTAACTTTTGTTTTTCCGCCATACGACTTTGGGCAAGTTGTGTCTTTTCATTCTTGTCTTTTTCAAGATTTTCTTTTTTCCTTTTGATATTGTCTTGCAGGCCTTCTATTATTTCAACTTGTTTTTTTAAGGCTCTCGAATATTCACTCAAATAGTTCATACGTGTTACGGCTTGTGCGATGCTGTTGGAGGATAAGATAAAACCAATCTTATTGACCGCATTGCGATATTTGTAAGCGGAATAGACAGCATCTTTGTAACCTTTTTTTATCAACTCAAGTTTGGCATTTAGATTGTTGTATTCTTTGGTGTTTTTTTCTATTTCTCCGTCAAGGACATCTATTTCTGCATTGATGGTAAGTATTAGTTTTTCTTGATTTTTTATTTGTCCGTTGATGAGTTGTATCTCCCGCAATGAGGCTTTTTTATTTTTTTGAGTAGTAGCCAATAGTTTTTTTTGTTCGGCAATTTCTTTTTCCAATTTTTGTTTTTCTTTGGTCAAAGAGGCCTTGGTTTGTCCGTTAACCCCAAAGGCAATCAACGACAAACTAATGATTATCAAAACTATCTTCTTTTTCATGTTTGAAACACCTACGTTTTTCCGACTGCAAAAATAATGCTTTTTTGTTTATGTGATATCATGTTCTCTATAATTTTTAACACAATGGAATGTTGATAATCTTCCTTTTTTTCATACTTTCTTTATAATTTCATACTTTCTTTGAAAACCCCAAAGAAAGTATTACAAAGAAAAGGTTCCGCGAAGAGAAATCTTGTTTAAAAATGGGGAAACGTTCCGCTAAAACCGCAAAGTCATTACTGTTTTCATAGGAAAGGGTTTCTTTTGGGCGAGGTATTTGCTTTGCACACACTTTTTGTTGCGATTGTTTGCCCATTTTTGAGAGCGGTTTTAAAGGTGAGTTAAACTCACCTTCACGCTCCACGTTTCACATTTTTCACAAAAAGATTTCTAATTCGCTCGCTTTTTTGAGGAAAGTCTATTTTCTACCTATCATTATTATCTCACCCTTGAAAGCATTTCTTTGATAAGAAGAGATGTGTTTGCAAGTAAGTAAGAATAATTTCATACTTTCTTTGATAACCCCAAAGTAAAGTAAAAAAAAACTTTTTCGCCCCTTTTCACTACGCTACTTGTTGGCTTTGACACCTTGAGTGGCAAGCCCTTGTAAGGATTGTTAATTGTTTGTTGAAAAAAAATGTAATTTTTTTTATAGAAAATGAAAATTGATAAAAAAAAATTATACCTTTACACTTTCAAAACTATTAAAAAGTTTATAATATAGAGAAATGCCGAAAGAGCAAAGAAATAAACAAAGAGAAATATGAAGAAACTAAAAGATAGCGAAATTTACCAAGCAGAACGCTACACAAAAAATGCTTTTTTTGTGCAAAAAATGCCTTTTTTGTGCCTTGAAAAACGTAACTGCTTGATTACTTCTCTCTCTCTCTCTCTCTCTCTCTCTCTCTCTCTAATAATCCCTATATATTTAGCAACTTGGGTAGATTTTTTGCTGATATGATGTGGAAACCAAATAAATTATTAACAAAAACAATATAGAAATGAACACAAAGAGGATGATTTTTACAGAAAAAAAAGGATTAGTCTTATTTTTGGCTGTTTTGTTGATGGGTATGTCTTTGCGGGCACAGACTTCTTACTCCTTGGGAACGGGCAAGGATTATACCGACTTGGCTACAGCCATAAATGCTTGTAATACGGCTGGTACTACCTATACGCTGACCGTATATGACAATACCGTAACCTTGGGGGCAAACGCTCTGATGAATACGAATGCAAATATCACCATTAATGTGGTAAGTGATGCAAGTGGGACAAAAAGAACAATTACCCGTACCCACAATGATGGACGCATCTCTATATCAAAGGGAACTTTAAGTATGACCGATATAATTTTGGACGGTGATTCTGCTAATTATTCTTGTTCTAATTCTATGATTACTGTAGGAAATGCTTCATTAACTATGACAAGGTGTATTGTACAGCATTGTAAGGGATCTGGCCACGCAATTGGTTTATTCGTTAGTGAAGCTACAGGAACTGCAACATTAAATAATGTAACATTTACGGAGAACATGGGTCCTAGTAGTAATAACGATGGTAATAGCATAAGGAATACTGGGACAATGACTTTTACGGGAAATACTACGATAACATATAATAAATGCTTGAGAGGTATTCTTCGCAATGAAGGTTCTTCTGCTATTATGAATTTTGAAGATTCCGTAGATGTTTCATATAATCAATCTTTATTTGTAGGATCATGTGTTTGGAATACTAGTGGAATTATCAATTTTAAGAAGGGAGCAACTATAAATAATAATTCTGCCAAAAATTATGCTGGTGGAATTGTTAACTATGGAACTATAAACATAGGTATCAATGTAGATAATCCTGCAAACCTAATTGTAAAGAATAATACAGGTGATTATGGCTGTGGTATTAATAATGCTACTAGTAGTACTAGTGGTACTAGTGGTGTTATTAATTGTTATGGAGATCTTAATATATCTAATAATTATGCAACCGAGCGTGGTGCTGGTATAAAAAATGACGAGGGAGCAACTATAGTTGTTTATGCAACTTGTATAATAGATAACAACATAACGGAAAACAATTCGCAAAATTATGGTAGTGGTATTACCAATTCGGGAACAATCACATTTAATGGTGCTACTACAATAAGTAATAATAAAGGTTTACACGTAAGAGGAGCGGGTTTTTATAATTATTCTAAAGGTACTATAAATTTTGAAAATACGGTAAATATACAGAATAATTATAGTTCTCTGTATGGTGGAGGTTGTGAGAATAAAGGTATTGTAAATTTCAAGCAAAATGTAAATATTAACACAAATGGCGGAACCTATGGTGGTGGTATTTATAATGATAGCGTTATCAATATTGGCACAGATATAAACCATCCAGCCAATCTTGTTTTAAATGGAGATACAGCAAGGACAGGTGCAGGCGGTGGCATTCACAATACGGCAAACGGAACTATCAATTGTTATGGCAACCTTACCGCCACAAATGACACCTCCGGAACCACAGGCGGTGGCATTCACAATGCGGGAACATTAAACGTATATGGCACAAGTACCATAACAAATAACTATTCTCACAACGCAGGTGGTGGTATTTACAATACCGGTACAATAAACATGAGTGGAACCAATACTATAACAGACAATAGTGCTACTACAGATGGTGGAGGTATCTATATGGCAGCAGGTTCCACTAATAATATATTTACAACCTCTGCCAATATTTCCAACAATACCGCCACAAGCAATGGCGGTGGTATCTATACACAAGTCAATACCAGTATTCCAGCAGGCACATTGACCTTGTTTAACAATACTGCCAATAATGGTGGTGGCTTGTATGTCAATGCGGGAACAACCACATTAAATGGTATCAGTATCACCCAAAATACGGCCACAGCCAATGGCGGTGGCATTTATGTGAAGGCAGGTACCCTTACTTTTGATAATACAGCAAGCACCATAGGTGGCTCTTGGGCAAATAGAAATACGGCTGCAAACGGAGCCGGTATTTATGTAGCCGGTGGTACAGTAACCACTTCGGTGGCACAGACCATTTCTTACAATACTGCCACAGGCAACGGCGGCGGCTTGTATTATAATGCAGGCACCCTCACCCTTACCAATCCTTTGACCTTATCTTACAATAAGGCTGTCAATGGTGGCGGTTTATATACTAATGGTACTGTAAGCATTGCAAGCGGAAACATGGTTCTTACCGCCGATACTGCAACCAATGGTGGTGGCGTGTATGTCAATACGGGAACAGCCACCTTAACCGGTCTCAATATCACCCAAAACACCGCCACAACAAGTGGTGGTGGTATGTATGTCAATGGCGGTACCGCCAACTTGGCGGGAACAACCTTCACCAACAATTCTTCCACCGGTACAGGCGATGGTGTCGGCGGTGGCGGTATTTTTGTAGCAGGGGGTACGCTCAATTTCCAAACCTCAGCCTCCACCATTGGCACTTCCGGCAATCCCAATACCGCTACAGACGGCGGTGGTATGTATATCAAAGGTGGTACGGTGAACGTTGCCGTAGCACCGACTATCTCTTACAATACCGCTACCGATACGGGCGGTGGTATCTTTGTCGCTTATACGGGAGCATTAAACATTAATAAAAAGACAACTATTTCTTATAATGTCGCTAATTTTGGTAGCGGTTTGGCTGTACGTAATGGCACCATTACCACTACTGATACATTAATATTAGACCATAACGATGGCTCTGCTCGTACAGCAGGAGCAGGGGGCGGATTGTTCTTAGATAATAATGCTACTGTTACTTGCAATGCCTTCTTAATAGCCAGCAACAACAAAAGTAAGACAGACGGTGGTGGCATTTGTCTCTACAAACTCGGTAACAGTACCTTATATTTATATGGTGGTGCCCTTATTCAAGGCAATACTGCCACATACGGGGGCGGTTTCCACCACGGCAATGGTGTCGTAGAAGTCGGTAAAAGTGATGCGAATAAAAATCTTGTGATAGACGGTAATACCTCTACCGCATACGGGGGTGGCTATTATCACAATTATAATACCGCTTTTACGGTTTATGCTAAAGTGT
>CALAVA010000115.1 GCA_937892025.1 uncultured Bacteroidales bacterium | reverse complement strand
CAAGGCTACCAAGGAATACAAGGCCCACGAGGTGACCAAGGGCCAATAGGTTATCAAGGCTACCAAGGAATACAAGGCCCACAAGGTAACCAAGGTTATCAAGGTTTAATGGGATATCAAGGCAACCAAGGACCACGTGGTAATGAAATTGCTCACATAAACGAACAATCAATGAGAACATTATATCCACTCACAGTATCGGCTATGAACGGATATAGTTTGTCTGGATATACAACAAGTGGATATGCTTTTACTTATGAAGGAAATGAACTTGTTAAAAGTGTATATTCTTCTAAAATACTTAACACAAATGAGAATCTACCTGAATCACAAGTATTCAGTTTGCCAATAATGACATATGACATAAGTGGTATCTATATTGGATTACATATAAATGGTGCCACATATTATGTAGATACGCCAGAAGAATTAACAATTGATAGAAATTTGATTTCTACTGATAAAGAAATTTTAACAGGACAAAATTCTAGTCAAAGTGTAGAAGTTGGTGATATTCTTAAATCAACATATGATGGAAAAATATATGAGGTTTATGAAATCGAAGAAGGTGAATATGGACTTAGAGAAATAAGCGTTAATGATTATGGGTTTAGTCTAGATAGTGCAGGTGTTACATTTTATCCTTCTGGAAGTCCATATGGAAGGACAGTGCAAATAGAGTCATACGGATATTATAACGATTTGGTATATAATAATTGCGAAATAGCAAATAAGTGTTTTGTCCGTCACGAAATTTCAGGAGCTTTAAATACAATATACACAACAAGTTCCAATACTGTTTATCATGAAGATTCTGATTATCTTAAAGATAATGATATTCGTATACCATTCTTATTATCACCAACAAGTGTAAATTCAGCAACAAGTGCTTGGACTTCAAGTAATTTATATTATATAAACAAAGACTCTGGCTCAGGCGTATATAACGTTAACTTTATTACATCAAGGGTTAATTCGACATTTGGATTTTATGAGACCTCAGACGAAAGATTTAAAACATTCGGTAGTGATGTTAAAGTAGATTTTGATAAGTTGCTGAACATTCCAAAGAAATATTTTGTGTGGAACGATGATAAGACTAATAAACTAAACATTGGTACTTCAGCACAAGATGTTATGAAATGCTATCCTGAACTTGTTTCTGAAGATTCTAATGGCAAGTTGAACGTGGACTACGCAAAACTTTCAATCATAGCACTTGCCGCAATTGACAAACTTTATAAAGAAAATTTAGAGTTGAAAGAAAGAATAAAACTAATAGAAGAAAAACTTGGAATATAAACGAAAAAAGGGAGGTTTTAAGCCTCCCTTTTATTTTTCAACTACATTGATATAATGCTCGTTTTCTTCTTTTAAACATCTATCAAGCAATTGTTCGTAATTAAATTCCTTTGATTTTGTTTTTGATGATTTTACAAACACCAAAAACATTGATGTATAACTTCTTGAATGTACTTGTCCTGATTTATACTTGCCAGGAGAAATCAATCTTGCTTTTGCAAGAAGCGTAAACTTATCAACCATTTTAAATCCAAGTCTTTGAGATGCCATAAAACTGAATTCTTCAACATTGTGTCTTATTCCGCCTGAAATCATTGATTGGCATTTGAAGATACAGATTCCGTTTTCCTCAAGTACACGATTTGCCTCAGATAACCAATGATAATATGAAAGATATAGGTTATCAACAGGATAATACGCTGAAAATCGTTTGTAAATTAAACTTGCGCCCTCTTTATTTGATACGGCAGATGGAGCGTTTTGTGGTGAAATAACGAATGGAAGGTCAATAACCAATGAATGGATTGAATTATCTTCAAGAGGTAGAGGACCCCATTTTTGTATTTCAATAATATCTTCTCTTGTCGGGCAAACATCCATAAGGATTTTAGGCTCAGGAATACTATAAGCATATCCACGGCCTTTATTGTAAAATCCAAGTGAACTTGCTGTCATGTCAGCATCAAATTGGTCAGAACCATTATTATAAAGTATGCCAATGTTGTGAAGAATTTCTGTTTGGTCATATGAAAAATTCTTTATAATATTTGAATTGTTGAGTTTTTTTGCAACAACCAAATCTTCGTTTTCGTATAGGATTTCATCCATATCGTAATTTTCTTCAGTTAAATCTTCATCATTGCTTAATTCAAATTTAAAATCTTCAACAGCATTTTCTAATGCCTCTGACTGATATATTCTTCCATTATCGTTGGAATTTACCTCGTTAAATAAAGTTAAATTAATTTGTTTATCCATGATAATTATCGCTTATTAAAAATTATTATTCTATGCAAATATACAATTTTTTTAAAAAAATTCCTAAAATTGATAATATTTAATTCTTGCTTCTATTAAAAGATTATTAATTACTTCATAGTCAGGTTTATCAGGAAGAGTACAATGTTTAATTGCTTCTTCCATTTCTTCCTTTTCCTTATTGGCTTGGGTCATGATTTCTTCGTATTCAAGTTCATGGTTCTTGATTGAAAGAAGATAATCACGGTCGTAAGTACGTTCAACGTTAAATCCCTGTCCAAGAGCAAGTTCTTTTCCCATCCTTGTAAGCCTCATACAATGGCACATATTTTTACCATCATAGTTTTGGCCAAGATTGCTTCTATATCTTTCTGGGTTTCTCTTTTCTTCCCATTCCTTATATTCCTTATATTCACGGCAATGAGCAACATAACCATCTTTGTTGTATGTCATTGTACAAATAGGAGTTTCGTATTTCGGAATTGAACAAAGCCTTACATCGTTTGACTCATCAATGTTATCAGGGTTTACAATACCAGGATATTTGTAAAATTTCTTTTCAATAACCCTTTTAGCATCAATTCTAAGTGCATTTGAAGTATCTGTGCCATAGAATTTGTTTCCGTTACAATATCCCATGTCAAAACACCATTGTTCAAAATCTTCAATGTTGTAAAGACCTTTGTTAGCAAATTCAAATTTGAAATATGCAGCAAAATCGTAATAAACGCCATATGCGCAATTCATATTTTGGATATTGACAAGACCGCAATATTTTTGGTCAAGGTTATTCTCTTTAAGCCATTCTTTCATTGGCTGAGAACCCTGCCCTTTAAATGTATAACAAAAATCAAGGACATCTTTTCTTTCTGTTATCGGATTAACGATTTTCTTGTTTAAACCCCTAGCCTTACCGATTTGCGAAACTGCATAGCCAGTAAGAGTTTTAAAACATTCTTTTGAAAGAAACATATCTCTATGGTCAATAATATATTGAACCATAGGATGTACTTCACCTACAATACAGCGCTTTGGAATGAAAAGAGATTCCATTGCAGTAGGATTTGACTTTAGAAGAAGTTCAACCCATCTTCCAAATTCATAGAATACTGTGTCATTTTTTTCATCGGCAACTTGTTCAATATAGCTACCTCTAAGTCCGTAAAGCATTTCTTTTGGGCAAATGAAAACGCCGCCACGGTCTTCATCAGATGTCGGGGTGTTAAGCCCATAAGCGTGTGAGCCTCTAATGTACTCAAACGCAATCATTCCGCTATTTCTAAGTTCTTCAATTGTCATAATTTATTTTATTCTATCAGTTTCATTGTCAAGCATACACTCTTCAGAATCCAAAATGTTTTTTAGTTTAACATTTTTTATTATTTCAACGCATTCGTCTCTTGTGATTTTTGGATTCATGAATGCGCATTCGAGCAAATGGCTAATTATGGTTTTTATTTCTTTACATGGGCCAATGCCACGAATTTCCATAATATCGTCACCATTGACGGGGAGTTTATATCCAATCATTTCCTCAATGTCAATGTTTCTTATGAATTCGAATACGAAGTTTCCATCTTTCAATTTTGGAGTTGACTTGGCAATTGAAACAATGTGATTAAAATCATCAATTGTCTTACATTCATAGGCAATCTCACGGATTTTGCTTCCAAGTTTCCATATGCAAGCAAGTTCAAAAGGCAATGCCTTCATTGCATAGAAGTTTACTTTGTTAATAGTATCGTTTGAGTACTTGAATTCATTTAGGAACTTGTTTCTCTGCTTTCCTTCGCAATACCAATTCTGTACGAATCCACCAAGAAGTGTTTCAAGGTCGTACTCGTATTTGCTAACGATTTCCAATACTGTTTCAAATGCTCCAAATTTAGCGTCATCGTTTTTTTCTCCATTTTCATAAGTAAAAAGATATGGAGTGATGGTATCAAAAAAACCAATATCATCAAGATAAGTCAATCCAATATATGGGTGGCCAGACATAAGAATCTTATTGAATTCATCGGTGATTCGTTCCTGAGAAATGATTTTAAGACGCTCAATGTTTTTTTTCATTGCATTGAATACGTCATTATCAATTTTAAATCCAAGTTTAGATGAAAACCTACAAGCCCTCATGATTCTTAAACTATCATCATTCATTGTTACATCTGGTTCATTACAAGTTCTAATAATACCAGATTCCAAGTCAGTGAGTCCAAGTCCTGTTAAATCAAGGTCTTCACCTGTTGAAATGTTGTGATATAACGCATTGATTGTAAAATCCCTGCGAAAACAATCATCGTAAATTGTACCAAAATCAGTTTCTGGATTACGACTATTTTTGTCTCTATAGATTTCTTTTCTAGTTTGTACTGTTTCAATCTCTTCGTTAGGAAACTCCTTGAGCTTGAACATTGCAGTACCGAAGTTCTCATATACAACTACAGAACCTTTTGTATAACCATTTAATTCAAGCCAATTTGCAAAGCGGATTCCACCATCCATTAGGTCAACAACAATGTCAATATCCTTAATGGTATCTGAGCAAAGATGTTTGTCTCGCTCACAGCCTCCAACAGAATACACATGGCCCTCGAATTCAGTACCATTGATAATGTTCTTGATATAATCTAATATTTCGTAATAAGTTTCAATTTTCATATTATTTCTTTTTTGATATTTTACCTATTTTTCCTGTAACATAAAACCGTATAATTGGAGTCCAATTTTTAATTTCATTACTTTTGACATGCTTTGAGCCTGGAGCAACAGCAATTGTTATGTGTGATTGCTTGTTTTGTGTTGCATAGTTTCCAACTGCGAATGCAATAGATTCTTCTGATAGACCTATTGAAGTTATCCTAATCTGTTGGTATGTTCCCAAAACTTCATCAAGAACCTTTGCATATTCTGCCTTTTTTTCATTTCCATCGTTGAATATGATGGTCATATGGTCTCCGTACAATTTCCAATCTTATGGAATGTTAACTATATCTTTAGCTATTTCAATTAAAAAACGTTTTGTGTCTGTACTGAAAAACACTCCGTAATAAATCCAATTTTCCATTTTATAATTTTATATTAATATATAAATTTTTATATAAAAAAACAACCATGAATTGCCCATGGTTGTTTTATCAAAAACCGTGCCAAACTTCAATTATGTGTGAATAATTGTGAAGTTTCCATTAGTATATTCATTAGATGTTGGCCATTCGAGTTTGCTAATCATTTCATTGAACACACTTTCTGAGATTTGAGACTTTCTTCTTGCCATGTTGACAGAAAGGTTTTCAGCCTCAACATAATAGTATATCCAATTAACATCGTAATTTGAAAGCAACGACTTATACCCATTACGATATTCTGCTTTAAGGTTAAGGTTATCAATGATAATTCTTTTACCCTTCTTTGTAGCATCAAGTATCGTTTCGTTGAATACCTTGGTTACTTCGTTTTCCTTGCCTTTGCTAAGTACTACTTTTTCACCCGATTCACAATACCCAAGTTCCTCACGAATGGTATCACGGCTCACTATGACATCAGCATATCCATCATCAACAAGTTTCTGTGCAAATGTGGATTTACCTGAGCCAGGAAGTCCAATCATAACATATACTGTAATAGGCTTTTTTGTCATTTTATCAATGTAGTTTTTGTATTCATGAATGTAATCAGGAAATGGATTATAACGGCAAGACATATTGTCAATAATACGGATAAGGCTTACCATTTTTGTAAGGTCACTTCCTTTACTAACTTCATCCTCTTGGATTGAGCCAAGAACATCACACTTTTTAAGTAATGCAAGAACATGCATTGATGGCACTTCTCTTGAAATCTCAGCTATTTTTCCAATCGGGTCCTTTGATTCAAAAAGAGTAAGTGCAAGCATATGATATTTCACAAGTGAGCAAACACCTTCTCTAAACTCACAATCTTCATCCCAAAGGATTCTTCTTGTAATCTTTTCACCTTCAAATTCATGGCCATATGCATGCCATCTACCATCTTTACCCTGATGAGTTGTTACGGCCTTACCAATGTCATGGAAAAGTGCAGATGTGAGCAAAAGTTTTGCCCAATATTCATCCCAAACCTGCATTTTACATTGCTCTATTGCGTGTTTACACACAAGTTTAGTGTGTTCCCATACATTACCCTCACTGTGCCACTTAGAGTTCTGTTCACAATTTTTAAGTTTCTTGAATTCTGGCATCTTTTCGATTTCGGTCCAATTATATTCAAGATGTATAAAGTCTATAAGTTTGTTAATTTTCATAGTTATTCAATTACTTTTAATTCTTTAATCCAATACATGTTCAAATAGTCATAATATAAAGCTGACTTAAAAGCCTTTTTATGCTTTCTTTTTACAACGTGCAAGAACTAACATTGCATCTAACTTTGTCTTATATTTTTTCTTTTTGCACATTTTTCTTAGGTAATTTTGAAATATTACACCAAAACATTACTTCTGAGTCGCCAATTCTTGTACTTTCAGACCACCAACATTCTTCTTCATAATCATAGCACCGTATAAAGAAACTTATAAAAACTTATGAGTTTCAATTTCTTGCTTCAACCTATCACTACTTTTTAGTACCTTGTTTCCAAGTTTGTCATCCATAGTTGGGTAGTCCGCAAGCGTAAATTCGGGAGTACTGCTCCCTATTATCCTTAAACCTTCTTCAAGTATGCTCAAAATTGCTTCTCCGAAATTCATATACAATACTTTAATTAATTATTTAGAACCACGAAACAAGAATCCTCCTAACAGGCTTAATCCAAGTGCTTGAGTCCATGTAATTTTAATGAGCCCGAAAATTGCTGGCATAAGCCAATTCCATAGCCACATTACAGGCAATGAAAAAATGAATGCGCATACCACGATAATAGCAATACCACCCAAAAGATTAATTAACCAATCCATATATTACATTATTTATTAAACCAAAGAACGTGAGTGAAATCACTTCTAACCATATCGTAAACAAAATCTGATGGTTTTACAATAACATTACTTTTTCCTGTTTCGGTTGCGTAATATCCAATACCATCTTCATCGGTAAACATTTGGTGTGCTTCATCACACATTTCCTTGAACTTATTTATTTCATACAAAGTTCCCGTCCATTCTTTTCCATAAGTCATAATCGGGTCTTCTTTCATTCTCAAGAATTTGTCAATTGCATAAAGTCTATCCTTGACATCATGAGCCTTATTACAAAACTCAGCAAACGACAAATTATCTTTTAAACAATCTGTCTCAATTTGAGCGTATTTTTCCTCAAGTCTGTTTCGTTCTGCAATTAATTCATTGTAATTTTTTTCTTGATAAATTGAATAATCAAACATATTTTAAGACTTTTCTTTAATATACAAAATAAAATACTGAAAAACAAATATTAAATACATAAGGTTTTAATTCTTTCTTCAGCGTATTTGCATTGCTGTTCGGAAATCTCGCTACCTATATACGAAACTCCGTTTCCTCGCTTCAAACAAGATATTGCAGTTGTGCCACTTCCCATAAACGGGTCATATACAACCCAATTGTCTTGGCAGTATATATCCATTAATTTAATACATAGTTCACTTGAATATGTTGCTTGGTTATATGGGCATTTTCCGTCATTGTTAGTGGCCTCAATGTAATTGTAAATTGCCTCATAATATTTTTGCCCAGTTTTTTCGCTTACTGAACTCACTTTTCTGTTGTTTTCATAAGTATCAATCTCGTTTTTTCTCACAAAAACAAACACATACTCCCAATTTCTACAAAGCCTTTTGCTATTTGCAGGAAACGGCAATCCTTGTTTCTTTTTCCATATAACAGTGTCAATTAAAGTGAAATTTGTCTTTTCAACTATATTTGTAATTAATTTATACGGAAGTGATGGATTTTCTATCGAATAGGAAAAATTATAAAGAACTGGTCTGTTTTCGTTTAATATTCCATCAAATCCATTGAATAAGTCAACTGTCCATTTAAGGTAATCATCCTCTGTTTTCCAATCATCATATATATCGTATCTTCCAGTATCAGCATACCCACCTTTTCTTTTTGTCATATTGTATGGAGGCGATGTCAATACACAATCAATTTTATCGCCATTTTCAATCATTTTGCTTATTGTAACAAAGCAATCTTCGTTGTAAATAATGTTTTTTTCCATTAAAAAGCACAATTATTAATGATTAATATACAATTTTTTTATTTTTTTTTCAAAATTATTACTATTTAATTAAATTATTTATAAGGAGATTAGATTATGATAATAGATTATGATTATCTTGCAATAGAATATACGAAATGTTATAAAGACAAAAGCCGTGTCTATATGATACAGCATTTTCTTAAAACGTATGATAACACAAAGAAAAAGGATGTTCCGTTTAACCTTTTTCCAAGGCAGCAAGATTTGTGCCGTGCATTAGGTGATGCGAATAACGTTGTTACCACAAAGCCAAGACAAGCGGGTATAACAACAACGGCAGGCGCTTTTATTTCTTGCGAAATGGTTCTTGCTGACAAAGATTCGCCACAGACAGTTCTTGCAATCGGTAACACTTTGGACCTTGCGCAACAAATGTTGTTTAAAATCAGAGACTTCTTATTGCAATTCCCATTATGGATGTGGGGTGATGACTTTATGGATTTGGGATATGACCCATTAGCGCCACCGCCAAACAAAAACGTTATTTTTGAAATATGTAACTCAAAGGAATTAAAATTAAAGAACGGCTGTAAAGTTGTTGCACGTTCATCAGGTCCTGACGCATCTCGTGGAGTTGGTGGTGTTAACTGGCTAATCTTCGATGAGGCTGCATTTATTGAGAACGGAAATGATGTTTATGCTTCAGCATTGCCTACAGTTTCAACTGGTGGACACATTATTATGATTTCAACCCCAAATGGTAAAGATATGCTTTACTACGAAACTTGCAGAAAAGCAAAATTAAAAGGTACTGAAGATTGGAACGCATTTGAATTGGTCGAATTAAAATGGTATCAAGACCCTCGTTATAATAAATTTTTGGAATGGACCAAAAAAGACCCAGAAACGGGTGAAATTTTAATTGAAAAAGAGCGTTTAATTGATAAAGAAGGAAACATTAAGTATGACCAAGAACATTGGGACCAAATGATTAATGACGGGTGGACACCACGTTCACCTTGGTATATTAAAATGTGTCAACAATTCAATAATGACTCGCAGAAAATAGCACAAGAGTTGGATGTTTCGTTCTTGGGGTCAGCATCAAACGTTGTTGAGCCTGAATTTATTGAAATGCAGGAAAAACTTAATGTTAGAGACCCATTATATGTTGACCCTATGATAGAAGAAACTTGGATATGGAAAGAGCCTATTACTGGACATAGATATATTATGGGTATAGACAACTCAAGAGGTGATGCGGCTGATAGGACAGCGATAGAAATACTTGATATAGACGGAATTGACGATGACGGAACGCCTTGTATTGAACAAGTACTTGAATATCACGGTAAAATGACAGGAGATGACGTTGGAGAACTTGCGTATAAATACGGAAAAATGTATGGAGATGCTTTTTGTGTTGTTGAATGTATCGGAGGTGTTGGTGACGCAACGGTATTAATGCTTCTTAGACTAAATTATCCTAATTTATACTATGATGACGCAGATTTGAACAAGTACACAATGCAAAGAGACGCTTCATCGCTAAAGCCAACAGAAGAAGGTAAGTTGCCAGGGTTCCATAGTAATGCAGTTAGATTCCAAATGTTAACATCATTTGCAAATATGGTTAAAACAAACCAAATTAAAATTAGGTCAAAGCGTGTTATCAATGAACTTGATACTTGGATTTACAAAGGTACGGCAGCAAAAATTGACCACCAAGATGGTTGTCACGATGACACACTTACTTGTTTGTCAATGACAACATTTGTACTGAATTTCTCTATGAAAAAATTCATAGCAGCAAAAGAAAAAGACAAAGCCATATTAAAAGCATGGACAGCAAGCGCAACACTTACAGCGTCAACTCCAACACATAACATTAAGGTTACAAGTGAAATAACGGTAGAGCCCAAAAAGAATTATCAAATGCCGTTCTACACAAATAAAGACCTTAAAAACGATAAATTTAGCCCATATAGATGGCTTATTGTGTAAAATATTCGATTTTTGTGTGTACTTTTTGAAATAATAGTAAAATTATGGCAAAAAAATCATCAAAAGAAGAATTTATTGAAAAAGCAAAACTTGTACATGTGATAAATACGATTATTCTAAAGTTGAATATGTAAATACAAAAACAAAAGTTTGTATTATCTGTCCGAAACATGGTGAATTTTGGCAAATGCCACAAAACCATTTAAGAGGTAGTGGTTGCCCAAAATGTGCAATGAAAAAAAATTTATCAGAACAAAAACTTTATAAATTTTTACTTTCAATATTTTCTGAAGATGAAATAAAAATTCATTATAAAAACATTAATATGTTTGGATTTAAAAGCATAGATTTTTATATAGAAAAATATAAAATAGCAATTGAGCACCAAGGAAGACAACATTTTGTGCCAGTTAAGTTTAGTAATAAAAAAAGAAACACAAGATTCAGATTTAACACATCAACAATATTGTGACCAAAAAAATTAGAAGAGTGCAATACTTTAGGAATAAAAATGATTTATTTTAGTTATGATAAAACAGTACCAAATAACTATTTATCTAATAAAGTATACAAAGACGAAAATGAACTTTTGTCATATAAAAGAAATAATTAACAAATAAATGATTAAAATAACAAAAGATATTGATGAATTGTTCAAATTAGTTCGTTCAGCACTCGGTGCGCCAATCAGGGCCGTTGAATTAAGTGACGAACAATTATGTGATTTGTTGCAAATTGCAATACAAGATTATTCATCAGCAGTTCAAAATGAAATCATATTGAATAATTGGATGGGCTTTTACGGAAAAAATGTAACAAACGCAAAAGAACTTATGTACGGCTTTATGATGAGAAATCTTGACCTTACAAAGCAATATTCTTATTGGTTTTCAAAGCAAGTTGGATTGCAACAAGAAGGCCCATGGGAACTTAAAAAGGATTTCGTTACAATTGAAGCAGGAAAACAGGTTTATGTAATACCATCAGGAAGAACAATTAACAAAGTAATGTATGTAAATCCACCTATGACAGATACAGCATTATTTGCAAACTATATGGGTGGTGGTGTTGGATTTATGCCAGGACTTGGACAAGTTGGCGCAGGATATGGATATGGTGGAGGACTTGGAGGTTTTTACACAACACAAGCAATGGATGTTGCTTATATGGCCGCAGATTTGAATTTTAAGAGCAGATTATTTAGGGGTGACCTTACATATAAAGTAACAGCAGGTCCTGACGGTACACATTTACTGCATTTAATGTCAACTCCTGGAAGTAAATTGTCATTTGGCTTCGCAGGTGCGGGAGTAAATGGCGGAATTGGGCTTATCGGGTGTGAGGTTTGGTACACATATTACGACACTTCAAATGGAGATGAAGATGAATGTATGCTATACCACGCAGACGATGTGATTTTAAGCCCTGACCAAGTTCCTATGGAAAATATGCAATATCAATTTTTGAACGACCCCGCAAAAGTTGTTGTAAGACAGTTATTAATTGCAAAGGCAAAACAAACATTAGGACTCGTAAGAGGTAAATTTTCAGGAAAAGTTAATATTCCACAGGCAGAGATGACGATGGATTACCAAATGTTAAATCAGCAAGGTAAAGAAGAGTATGATGCTGCAATGGAAGCACTAATGAAACGTCTTGAAAGAATGAGACCAGTTAATATGATGAAAGAACAAGCCGAATTAATGGAAAATAATGTTAAATTACAACAATATACCCCATTAGGAATTTATGTAATATAAAATTACTAACAAATACGTGTTCTTAATAAAAAAAAAAGAGCCACACGAATTCATTCGTGGGAGTATATCAGAATAAAAAAACTTTTTTTAAAAAAATATAACAATGTATAGAACCTTTTTATTAACAGAAAGCAATATAACACATCTTGTTTTAGAAGCAATAAGTAATTTTTTAAACGAATATACTGATTATTTGAATGAAGAATGGTCTAAATCCCAATTAACAGGAACAACTGTTGTTTCTCAAACGGAAACAGTATCACTTGAAGCAATAGAAAATGCAGAAAAAAGCACACATTTAACAAGAGATAGAAAAGACAGACTGAATGACATATTATACGCTGGTAAATTAGGAACGCCACTTGCTTCTTTCTTTTGTAAGGATAGAAGCGAAAGGGGATTGGGAAAAGACCATGAGTATAGAATACACACAATAACAAGCAATGGCGTAGTTGTTGTTTCGTTAGATAGAAAACACAATTATAAATTGATTACCATTTTCGCCCTTGATAATCCAAATTCGTTTATAAAATATATGAACAGATTCGGAAATGATGTGGTAAAAAAATTACAACCAGCATTAAGAAAGGTTGAAAGAGATGCATTGATTAATGGTGGCAATATTGGCAACGATTATAAAAAATTCTTATTACCAGAAGAGCCAAAACCATCGCCAAAACCAGAAGAGCCTGTTAAGCCAAAAGAACCAAGTGGCGAAGAAGAAGTAATAGGCACAAAAGTTCCAAGAAAGAAAAGGCAAAGAATCTCGCAAGAAAATGGAACGATATTCAGACAAAGGTTAGGCGAAAGCTTATTTGAATCAATAGTGAGAAATACTCTTAATGAATTAAAAGAATTTAATTGATAGAAATAAAAACAAAAATCGGTCAAATGACCGCTTTTTTTATACCATACAACTGACATACTCCCACGAATGAATTCGTGGGGTTCTTTTTTTATTAAAAACATATATTTGTTAATAAGTTATACCTATTAACCACACTCGAAACATCAAGTGGTGCTGTCAGCAACACAATGTTAAAGCAATTCATCCCACAGCTAAAGCAGATGGCTTTCTTGAACGTTAATCGTAAAATCTTTCATTGCAAGCATTTCTGCAAGTGTGCATTTATCGCATTTCATGTATCTTTCAACCTTTTCTTCAAATGTTTCCATAATCTACTTTTTACATAAATATATATAAAAATTTTAATTAATAATCAAATGAAAGTAACAAACTATTTATAAATGGATTAATGTACTATAAGAATGACAGGACAAAATAACACATACAAATTAGGTATTTCCGAAATAAAACAAATGGTTTCTGAATGTATCAAAAAAATCATTTCAGAAGGCATAAGTAAACTTACGTATCATTTTGCTTCATTGGATTCCTGTGTAAAGATATTGAGTAAGAATGAATTTCACCTAACGATGTCATCAAATAAAGCAGATGCAAAAGACAACAAACGATTTTTTTATTTATCAACGCAAAGAAGTAGAAGTAAAAGCATATCATATGCAAGAAAATTTGGAAGTTGCGTAAGAATACAATTAGATGGTGATGCATTAGGATATAATTACAAAGGAAAACCAATGGACTATTGGCAATATAAGCAAAAATACTATGACCCTGAATATACTGATGTGTTTGGAAAAGGATTTACAAAATCAAGAAGAGAACATCAGGATTTTGAAATGGAAGACAGAGTGTTTTCATACAAGTCAGTAATCAAAAATGCCAATAAATACATAACACGAATTGATGTTTACTTGGATTCTTCAAGAGAAAGCACAATTGAACGTGAAAGAGACATGGCGACAACAATTTACATGTTATGTAGGCGCTTAAAGATAAACGTATTTGTGTATAATGACTTAAATGCGTTTAACTCAATGTCAGAAAAGAACATAAACGCTGAAATTGAAAATGAATATAATAGCGGTTCACAGCCGTACATTGACAATAGTTATACAAATTCAGAAAGATATAAAGCTCTTAACGGATTCAGAAAAACAAACACATATGTCACGATATTAAAGCATTTATTTAATATTTTAACACACGGAAAGATTTACAAGAAAGATAAAGAAGCATTTGATACAATTTCAAATGTTTTAAAACAATTTGGTCTTGAGCAATATAAAGGTGATTTAATAAATCAAATTATACATTCTTACGGTACAAGTTTTCAAGAAAGTTGTGAGTTATTAACATCAACAACAAACGCACCAATAAGAAAATTAAATTCAATTGAATATCCAGATGACAATGATTCAACAAAAATAATGGAACTCGGTGCATATGTGCTTAAAAAGTTCGGAGTATCAAATTTTGATGACTTAAAGAATGTTTACTTATAATGAAATAAACTTATATTAATTAATAATTAACAATATATATGGCAAATAATAATCAAACTATATTTCAGAGGTTAACTGATGTATTCAGAGGGTCTAACAACAACTCAGTTCCGCAATCAGTACAAACATCAAGAAATTTTGCTGACAGAAATGAGGTCCTTTTCAGTACAAATGATAGAACTGAATATGAAAGAAAGTTGGAAACTTTCAAGCAGCAGAAATACTTAGCCTATCAATGGAAAAAGGCAGGTGCTGATAATTCTATGGAAAGTTTAGCAGGGTATAACGCTGTTAAACTTATGTATCGTGATGTTGACCTTATGGATGGAACTTGTGAAATAGGTTCTGCACTTGATATTATATCAGAAGAGACATGTCCTTTGAACTCAGAAGGATTAATGTTAAATGTATATTCAAAGTCACAAAGAACTAAATCAATATTGGAAGATTTATTTGTGAACAGACTTCACATTTACACTGAATTACCAATGATTGCACGTCATATGACTAAATACGGAAATACGTTTATGTTATTGAACATTGACAAGTCAAACGGAATTATGGGTTGGATGATGATGCCTGTATATGAAGTTGACCGTGAAGAAAATGGATATGGTTCGACATATACACAAACGGTTCAACAACAAACAACAGACATAAAGCCTGACGATGTTAGATTTGTATGGAAAGGCCATAATGGAGATAATGCTTATTTCAATTGGCAAGTAGCACACTTCAGATTGTTAAATGACTCATTTTTCTTGCCTTACGGAGTTTCAATGTTACATAAGGCACGTAGAGCATGGAGAATGTGGTCTATGATGGAAGACGCAATGCTTATTTGGAGATTGGATAAAGCAATTGAAAGACGTGTTTATAAAGTTTACGTTGGTGCTATTGATGATGCTGATGTTCCTGCATATATCAATGATATTGCAAACAACTTCAAGAGAACACAAATCATTGACCCAATGACCGGTCAAGTTGATTTAAGAAAGAATTTCTTAGACGTTTCAAGCGATTACTTCATTCCTGTAAGAAGAGAAGACGCACCTAACCCAATTGAAACATTACAAGCCGCAAACAGCCAAGTTCAAATGGAAGATATTGAATATATGCAAAACAAAATTTTTGCTGCTATTAGAGTTCCTAAGACTTTCTTGAACTTCCAAGAAGCACAAGGTAAGGGACAAAATCTTTCATTTATGGATATAAGATTTGCGAGAATGATTAACAGAATTCAACAATTCTTGTTAATGGAACTTAACAAAATCGCAATGATTCATTTATATCTTTTGGGATTGTCAGACGAAATAGGAAACTTTTCATTAGCATTGAACAACCCATCTTCAATGATTGAATCACAAGAACTTGATGATTTGCAAAAAAGATTAACCGCAATGCAAACAGCATTGGCTGACCCAGGAACTGGAATACCAATGATGTCAATACATATGGCATTGAAGAAGATTATGAAAATGAGTGATAATGAAATTAGGGATATGTTCAATGAAATTAGGCTTGAAAAGGCAATGGCAGCTGAACTTCAAGCAACTCCAAATATCATTAAGCACTCAGGAATGTTCGATATCACTGATAGAATATATGGAGATTACAATGCAATGCATGGTGGTGGAGACCAACAACAGCAACAAGGAGGAGAAAACGATGAAATGGGCGGAGGCGTTGGCGGAGGTCCGATTGGAAATGGTATGGGCGGTGATGATTTTGATATCGGAGAGCCCGGTGCTGATATGGAAGGCGATATGAGTGGAGAAACAGGAGAAACCGATATGGGTGGAGCACCAAGTGCAGATAGTGGAGAACCATTAAATGAAAACAAAAAATCAAAAGCAGCAAAATCATTTACAAAAAAATATTTTGACCAAATAAGCGAATCAAAATCAAAAACAAAGTCTGATTCATTCTTTGATTTATATATGAATATGCTAACTGAAAGTCAAAAGCAAGAAGAGGGAGAAACGCCTGAAGACGCTATTGATTTTGACATAAAGAACGCAACACTCCAAGAAAACATCAAAAATATTTGTGATAAAATTGACAAACTTATTGATGAAGATGAAATAAAAAGAGAAAATTTAATTTCTGAAGCAATTACAGATTTAGGTGACTTCTCAGGAATAACAAATAATTAATAATTGCTGTTTAATAAACTATTTATAATAAAAAATAAAAATGGATAATAATATACAATCATTAAATACAATAAGAGAAGTCGAAGAGTACAGAAATCAAGTAAATGAGGAATGTAACTCAAGGGTTAAATTGATTAACCTTGTCAGAAAGGCTGATGATTTGTCAAACAAGAGTTTTGGTTATATAAAAGAGTGTTTTGAAGCCTTATCTCCCGAATTATTTAATTCAAAAGAAGGTAAAAAAATCTTAAACAAGTATACCGAAACAATTAAAGAAAACAAAAACTTGTCAATGCTTCATAAATTGCATGAAACTGTGAGAAAAGCAAGAACAAATGTTGATTCTGATTTCTTTGTTAATTCGTTATCGAATACAAATTGGGAAATAAACAAGAAAACAGTTAATGAAGATGTTAAAAAATTGGGTAAAGTTCTTGCTGAAGCATATATAACATTAGGCGATGATAAATCTGACGATTTACTTCCAAAAGAAAATGAAAAACTTTATAGCGCAATAAACTATCTTGGTGAAAACACTTTAACGAAAAACAATATCGTTGAACATAGTGATGCTGTTAAAATTATAAAGGAGTCAATAGCAAACAAAGAAAATTCAACAAGTATTTTTGAATCAAAAAAATTGGATGATTTGGCAGAAGAATTGTTAAAAGAATTCAACAAGAAGTATTCAGAAACTTTGAATGAAGAAGAATCAAAAGTCCTTAAAGAAATAGCATCAAGTGAAAACAGAGAAGAAGTATTTAACAGATATAAAGCGTTATGTGCAGAAAGTATATCAAACGCAAAGGCTGTTTTTGAAGAAAAAGGTGACACAAATTCAAGCAATAGATTGTCTTCTGTACTTGAACAAGTGAACGGAAAGAAATTTTCTTTAGATACTGTTGGCGAAGATATTTGTAATTTAATTGAATTATCAAACATTTTTGAATAATGAAAAAGGTAGTACTCACAGAATCACAGATTTTACATATTGTCATGCAAGAACAGTGTGAGAATATGCTTCTTTGTGAGTTGAATGAAGCAAGAAACCTTCAAGACCTAAAAAAGAAGATAAAAAGAGCAATACTGGCCGGAACAACGGCAGCAGTTATATTAGGTGCTGTTGCAAGAATGGATATTGGTGACAATGAAAAGAGTGAATTAAAACAAATGGTACAAACTGAAATGGCTAAAGATAGTACAGAAATGCAAAATGATTCAATACACCAACAAAAAGTTGAAGCTTGTAGGGCTTATATGGAGTGGGCAATGAAAAACCAAGGTTATGATTGGTCAACGACAAAATTAACGCCAGAAGCGATTGTAACTGCTTGCGAAGAAAATGATTTTAGCATTCCATTTACAATGGCTATTGCAAATTTGGAATCTTGTTTTGGACAAACACCAAGGTCGAAAAGAACAAATAGTGTGTTCTCAGTTGGCTCTTATGACAACGGAAAAAATGTTTGTACTTATTCAAATCCAGATGAAAGTATTGTCCCATTTATAAATTTGATAAAAAATGATTATTTGCTTGGCGGTGAAAAATCGTTAGGCGATTTGCTGAAATCAGGCGGATTTGTTAACATGAACGGGCATAGATACGCCAACAATTTAAAATACGAGCCACAAGTGCTAAACATAATGAACAGAATAATAAGAATGTATCCAATATTAAACCAATGAAAAAGAATTTAAATATAAACGAGAAAAAACTTAAAAAAATCGTTTCGGAATCAATAAAAAAAGTCGTAAATGAAGACTTTAAAGAAGGTGAAACAGTTGAAAGCTTATTGAAAAAAATGTATGAAGTTGGCGCTGACTTGTCAATGAACAAAGATGCAGAAAAATATAGCATTCACGCTGTTGGAAGTTATATAATGTATACCTGTGAAGCAATATTGGAACTTTATAAAGGAGAACCATCTAAAGAAATGTTTCAAGGAATTTTGAACAATAAGATAAAAAAACTTAATTCTAATAAAAATGGCGATGTTTAAACATCGCCATTTTATTTTTAACCAAATTTTTTTTGTAGCATCATCTTTATTTTTGCTTCTTGCGTTTTTTCTTCATATTCTTTTAATTTTGCCGTATATAAGGCAAACGCTTTTCCAATTCTTTTAATTAGATAGTTGTATGCGTATTTTGCAACTAAAATTATTTTGTCACCCACTTCATTTGTTTCACAATCGAATATACCATTGTTAATAAACCAAAATTCAGCAAGAAAATAATATGTATTGTTTTTTTGTTCAAATTCTTTTATTGTTTTTTCTGCATTTCTAAGCAATAAATATGGTTTGTTAACACTATTATCAGCAATGAATTGTTTATAACTATTATAATGTTTTTTCTTTTTCATTGCAGTTGAATATGTTCCATTGACAAATGAATTTATTTCATGCTCGTCACAATAATACAATATTTTGCACAACGTTCTAATGCACGGATTCCAATTTGAAATGCCATTCGTTATTATATCATAAACGTAATTATATGCCGTTTTTCCTGATTTCTTACACTCCCAATAATGATTGCATTCGTGCATTATAGTGTCATTAAGGTCAATTTTGTCTAATTTTCCATCTAGCATACATATACTTAGGTATATTGTATTTTCTTGATATGAATACCCGTCATAGCGTCTTGTCTCTTTAAACCATGAAACAAGTTCTTCTTGTGTTTCAAATTCCCTAAAAACAAAATCAACATTGACATCTGATAAATCTGTCTTTACATTAAACACTTTTTCAGTAATGCCATTGTTAAGATTTTCATAAACTTTTTTTTCAATTAAATTAGCCAATTTAACAACTTCATTAGCAATGCCCAATTCTTCATTTATTATATTATCAATTTGTTCATCAAGCATTTTTTTGTTTTCGCTCTTAATGAAATCTTTATCAACACAAGGAGCATAATTTTCAGAAAGAAACTTTGTAATTTCATTATATGTTTCTTCTTGCGACATAATCAATGTATTATTTATTATCCTACTCATTTTACAAAAATTCTTAGTTCTTCTTCAACAGGTACAATTAAATTACCTTCAGGATATACAGTTCCGTCTCCATTTATTAAATCCCCGTTGAATTTTATTTCAAACCATCCATTAAACACACCTTTTTTGGCAACGTCACGCTCTTTCCATTTATATTGGAGAATATATTTTTCATCACAGCCACCATCGTTGGCTAGTACAATGTTTGCTTTTTCCTTTGCGACTTTTAAAAGGCCAGTTTCCTCGTCTTTCATACTAAAAGTGACTTCACTATCTTGAATGGCATCATTCATAAGCGATTTCATGAAATCGTATCTTCCGTCAGCAATCAATTCCATTTCCAAAACAGGATTAACTGAATATTGTCTAATATAAAACTCTTGCATTGTTTAGTTTTTCCTATAAATAGTTATTTTCTTGATTTAAAGTATTCAAAGCCATTCTCAGTAATATACTTTTTTATGCCTGGTATTATTTTAGATACACATTCTTCGTTGATTTTTTTCGTTAAATCAACAAATTTTCCACAAGCCTTTGTTTCGTCTGTCGGTTTTACAAATACCTGCATTTCAAAATATGATTTTTTATTCATTGCAACTCTCTCATCTGCAATGTCGGAAACAAATATAAAACCGTTCTTACACGTTCCACTTTTTTGTATAACATCCTCAATGAGAGATTTTGTTTTTTTCTCAATCCCTGAAATATACGGCTTGTAAGTCTCCCTTTCTTCTTTCGGTGAAATATAAGACACCAATTCGATATAAACAACCTCAGGGTTCTTTTTATCCACAGTTCCAATTTTTATCTTAAAGTCATTGTCCTGAAATTTAGATTCGCTTTTTATCCTCTTCATTTTAGTTTTTAAAAAATATAATATTTTTTAAAAAAAAGTCAAATCGTAAAAAAAATAGGAGTCCTTGCGCATGGGCTCCTTTTTTGGCTAACCTTGTGACCTCGTAGCGAGATTTGGGCAGTGCCAGTATTTCATTCCATTAACATATTTTCCCAATCTTTGTTTACTATAAATAGTTTGCTCAATCTTATTTTGCTATATTTTTCAAGAAAAAATTGCTTTAAAATTTAATTTATAGGAGAATAATATAAAGATAAACACTATTTAAAATAAAGAGTTAAAACAATATGATTAGGCATTTTTTCTTAGATAAAACAAATACGATATTAGAAAATTCGTATCAAAATTTAGGATTAAATCCAATAATGAGTGTTGGATATGGCCAATTTTTGATGAGAGGATTGTTGCATTTCGACATTAATGAGATAAAGGAATTGATAAGGGATAAAACGTTTGCAGATGTGAGCAAATTGAAGTTCACATTAAAAATGACGAACTGTTTTTCTGTTGATACTGTTCCATATGAAAAGCCGATTAGCATAGCCCCAGATTTTCAGTTTGAAAGAGCAGCATCTTTTGACTTAATGCTGTTCAAATTGCCTATGCATTTCGATACAGGCCGTGGATTTGACTATTCTGACGATTTTTATATCAAAAATCACATATCAATGTCAGATAAAGGGTCAAATTGGTATTTTTCAAGGACTTGTATTCCTTGGAAATATGAATTTGATAAATTTGATTTGGATGATAAAACGTTAAATGTAAGAAAAAAGCGTTATTATGACAGAAATTTGTCAGAAAAATTGACATCTGAAGTACTTGAAGTTGCAAAAAAGTATGCATCTGAGGAATATGCTATTAGTAAAGTAATGAAAAACCTTAGAGAAATCGTAAAAAACAATGCAATTAACGATGAAGCGTTAAAAGGTGGTATATATGACAAGAAATTCATCGAAAATGAGTATGAAAAGTATATGAATGGTGAGGAATCCATAATAATTGGCACTCAACATTTCGATTTTGGTAGCGAAAACTTGTCAATTGACATAACAAAATATGTTCTTGATGAACTTGTTGACGAATTGAGCCCAAATTTGCTTGATGAAGACAAGAAAAACATACAAAATTACGGGCTTTGCCTTGCTTTTACGCCTTGTTACGAGAAAATAGGCTATGAATTTGAAGAATATGTCGGATTTTTCACAGACAACACAAATACTTTCTTCCATCCATACATTGAAGCAGTTTATGATGAATATATAAACGATGATAGGGAATCTTTCACTCTTGGAAGAAAAAATAAACTATATTTGTATGCATTTGACGATGGAATGCCGATAAATTTGGATAAAATTCCAGTTTGTAGTGTAGATGGAGTAACATATCCTGTAAAACAAGCAACAAAAGGCGTTTATTACGCAGTTTTAAGGGATTTTGGTACTAAAGAGGACAATGGCCGCATATTTATAGACAAATGGTCTGAAATCAAAGTAAACCACGTTAAGCACGATGACGTTGAATTGGAATTTTCAACAAGACCAGAGTCAAATAAGCTATCAATAAGCGATAATTCATACTCTAAAAACCAATTAGTGCCTTCTTTATACGGAATTAATGACAATGAGTTGCTAAAACGTGGCGAAGAACGTGAAATTATTGTTGATTTTAGGGAAAAGTTCTCAACAGATAAAAGAATGCTTATATCTGGCGCTGAATATAGAATATATGTGTTTGACGGAAACAGACAATTGGACGTAATTCCATATCAAAATATAGAAAAATCGTTTTTGAACAATTTCTTTAAGATTTATACAAATGATTTTATACCAAACAAATACTATATTGACATTAAAGTAAATGATGGCAGAGAAATAAGGTACTTTAGAAATGTATTGTCATTTGAAATAGTAAGCGATGTAACAGAAAGATATGATTAAAAGAATATAAACACCATTATATAAAGAAATACGTTAAATTATTTAATAATCATACTCAATGTTCTTTATTTCCATATGTACATAGTTTATTCAAATATACAAACATTCCC
>CALAVA010000114.1 GCA_937892025.1 uncultured Bacteroidales bacterium | reverse complement strand
AGTGCAACACAATCTGAACGGAACTCTTGTCCAACTATCCACAAGCATATTGCGATATTTTCCAGTATATGACTTGATGATGGAACTTTCGTCAAGAACAATACCATCAAACTCATCAGGGCTAAACTTTTCAAGCCGTTCATAATTGGTAATAGTTATATGCTCACCGCTAGGATTCCCATCACCTGAATATGCTATGGACTTAATCCCAAACTTCTGAGCCTCACGAATAGTCTGCTCAGAAACTGCGAGCGGAGCGACAATCAAAACATTACCTTTAATGTGACTTGCCCATTCAAGTTGCATTACAGTTTTGCCCATTCCGCAATCTGCAAAAATAGCACACCGCCCTCTTTTTAATGCCCATTTCACAATGTCTTTTTGGAATTGAAACAGATTTTCATTCAATTCAAAATTACCGCTCATTCCAACGGGAACATCTGATATTTTTTTTTGATTCAAAAATTCTTCATATGTCATTTTATCCCCTCACAATAGCGTCAGTTGTTTTCGGAGCAGTTCCATACTTCTTTCTGCGTGAAGATTTTATGCTATCCTCGAATTCTTCCCATTTATCAATAACTCGCTGTCTCAACTCATCTTCAAGATTATTTTCTTCAATCCATTCAATGAGTTCATCCCTAGTCATTGATTCACCGAATTTTTCCGCAAACTTTTCCTTGTATTCCTTTTTGCTCTGAATAAAGTCAAAGATGTCCTCAGAAGTTGCCTTGCCATCATAATACCGGCTATCTTCAAATTTATCCTGCAATTCATATTCTTCAAGGAATTTTTTCAAGTCTGTCAATGTCAATTTTCCAACATCGCCATTCCACTGAATTGCTTTTGCCTTTGTATTCAATTCACCCTTTTCTGTCCGCAGGTCAAAAAGATAGTCGATATTTGAGCCTGTATCATCAAGCCCATAATCGTAAAGGAACGAAAAAAAACATTCCCTAAATGGTCTAGGTGTCTTACTTTTAGTAGTTTTTGCTTTTACTACAACGCCCACTTTTCTACCTTTTTTTTCAATATATTTAGCAGTAGCAAGCCAAAGAACTGAATGTGCATAGAAGTCCATTGCCTTACCGCCTGAGCGTGAATACTTCTCAAAACTGAACATATCTATATTCTCACGAATCTGTGAAATAATAATCACTAATACATTCTTATTTTCAATGGTAGAACAAAGTTGTGGGAAAAACTCTTGTGAAAGATACTTCTGCTTACCCATTCCGTAAGTTCCCTTATCAAAGGTTTTTTCAGCGTGAAATGCTTTCAATCTTTCTTCAGCTCTGTCATCTTGTTCCTGACTTGTCAAGCCGTCTAGCGAATCCAATACATAAATACCAAACTGGTCGCCTTTTAATTTCCCTGCAAAATCAGTTATGTTACAAAATGCCTCTTCAACAGTTCTTGAATGAATAGGATTTTCAGGCATAATCTCAAAGCCATACATTGTTTCTGTATCAAATGAATATCCGCTCTCACAATCATCATAAACCCATTTAAACTTCTTTGAGCCATATTTATGATATGCGCTAGCGATAATTTCATTACTCAAAAAAGTCTTGCCTGCGGATTTATCGCCAACAATGTTGATAAACCTACCAGCAGGAATTCCAAATACATTTTTTGCCCCACCTGTTACAAGGTCAAGCAACTGACAACCTGTAGTAAATCTAATTTGCTCCATTTTCATCTTCCCACATGTATTGATGCTTTGCTTTACGCTCTTTGATAACTTCTTCAATTCTTTTTGGGTCAACATATAACACCCCTTTTCCTGAACCGATGTGTCTTGCCCCTGAATTTTCATCTTTAACTAAAAGATACATCTGAGGTAGACTTACATTCAAAATCTTACTTGCTTCATTTAATGTTAGCCAGCCTTCAGGAATTTCCTCAGTTGCTTTATCAAGCCATTCCAAGAACTTCTTTTGGTCAAAATCCCAAGAATGCTGTCCGTCAGGTTTTTTCAAAAATCCATATTTCTGCCCTGCTTGATACAATCCAGCTTTGGTGATTTTATATCCTTTCTCTTCACATTTCTTTATCACATCATTCATATGCATAAATTTACCCTCAAATAAGCACCCAAGCCTTGACTTGGGTGCTAAAATATTATTTATTATTTTTATGCTCTTTCACGCACTTGTCCCAAACATCACATTCATCGCAATCGTCATATTTGTCATCATCTTTGCCAAAAGAATGACCAAATGAACATTTACCGCAAGATTTCTTTGGTGATTCAGGCTCATCATCTTCAACCTTTTTTACAGGCTTTTTAATTGGTGGCTCATCGTCATCTTCAAATTCTTCATCACGATTCTTTGAAGGCTTTTCTTCAGGCTCATCATCTTCTTCATCATATTTTTTTGAAGATTTTTTAGCAGGTCTGTCGTCATCGTCATCATCGTCATATTTAGACTTCTTTGCAGGTTTTTCAGATTCCTCATCTCCATCGTCATCATCTTGACCAAAAAGAATTTTCTCAACTTCTTCATAGGTCGGAACATTCATAATCTCATCAAATGAAATTGCGGATTCCAAGAGTTCATCTGAAATTGGGTCATCTCGGTCTTCAAATGAGAATGACTTAAATTCCTTATATTTAATTGAACCCTTTTGAACATCACTAGCTCTGAATTTAATCTCTTTGCCATCAATTGGGTCAGCAAAATCTACAAATCCGCCCTCTTCATCATCTCTTGCTTCATCAATCAATTCTTTTTCAAAAAGATAATGAGATGTTTCAAACACCTTCAATTTGTCAGGCTCTTTCATATCCTGAATGTTATAAAATACCCTGCGACTTGCTTTCAAATCACCTGCTTCTTTTTCCTTGCCCTGTTTTCTAAGGATTGCGGACTGTTCGCAGATTGGACAAGGCTTTCCGTATGTTGATTTCAAACAAAGTACACTTGCTTCACTTGGGCCAACTCCACGATGAACGAAAATGTCCATAACATAGTCTTTATCACCAATTTCAAATTCCCCACGCTTTACGAGTGGGTGATTTTTAGTCTTGATTTCATAAGGCACGATATTGATTCTGTTCCTTCCCTCAATTGGACTAAAGAATGTTACATCGCCCTCAGCCTTTTTCCAATTCATAACACCAGCCTTTGCAGGTGCTCCACTTTCCTTTGATTCATAACTCGCCTGATAGCGTTTCATCATTGATGATTTTTTCTTGTTAATCATATTTCACCTCTTATTTGTTAAGATTCTTGCGAACGTCATTTGATGTCTGTTCATTGATTGATTTTTTCCCCGAACCGTCAACAGTTGAAAAATATCCTGCAACATACAGTTTAACAAGATTGTCCAACTCACTTCTGCGGGCATCCATTACTTGAACCGCAACTTGAAGTCTGCCATAAACTTCTTCAGCATCACGAACCTGCTCTTTTGCTTCCAAAACCTTTGTATCAACTTCAATTTCAGAAGTGATTACAGCCTCAGTAAACTTCTGACCATTTTCCGCATAATTTTTACGGATTCTCAAATTTGCCTCAGCCATTACTAGTTTCAAATTATCACTTGCCTTTGAAACATTTGTCTTTGCCACTGCACAAGCCTCAGCGTAATATGCGAACCTTGCGGAATGGCTCAAACATTCTTCATCAAGTTTATACTTGTTGATAGCAATGTCTTTTTCAAAAGAATCATCTGATTCAGCCTGTTTTTTTAAGGTTTCAGCCTTTGTCATTTTATACCTCTCATAAAAAGTAGTTTATTTATTATAGGATTCATTTTACAAATTATTCTCTAAGGTCAAGCGCATCCAAGCAGGCTACAGTAATTGAAAATTTCCCATTCCTATACGAATCAGCTGATGAAAAAGCCTGCATTGTGGATACAGCCTCAACACTTGCTTTTCCGTTCAGCAATACTGAATTCATATATCCCATCACTGCCTGTCTTACTCTCTCTGGCTCTGATAAATCAAGTGTTTTAAGCAGAAATGCCAACTTACTCCAAGTACAGCCTTTTTGTAATAATGCTCTGCAAAGTTCAATAGTTTCAGGATTGTCGCTTGCATCACCGATTTTAAGCACCTCCAACCGCTCTTCATCAGATTCCAAATACAAGACTTTTGAAAGCAACTTCAAACCTTTTCTTGAACCACCCTGAGCCAATTCACAGATTCTTTCATAGACTTCTGAGCCCATTTTAATTTTTTCAGCCCTAGCTGTTCTTTTCAACAAATAGGTCATTTCATCATCAGTCAATGGGGTTACATTTATAATTGAACACCTTGTCTTTAATGGTGTAATGAGTTTCTGTGGGTCTGTGGTACACAAGAAAAAATATACATGCTCTGGAGTGTCCTCTAAAGCCTTCAAAAAAGCATTCTGAACAGGGGCAAGCCATTGGTGACAATTATGAACCAAGATACCATTAACGTAATAAGTCGGTGAACCTTCGACCCCTAAATCATACATATCAACTATTCCATCAGATAATTCTTTATCTGTGAAATAACATCCGAAAGATTTTGATTTATCTGTTGATTGGTAAACCTCAATACTCTCCACCCTAACGCTTCCAGTAAACTCGTTTTCTTTAAGTCCAACGCACGTTGCTTCGGAGAATTGTGTGTCTGACCATCCACTTCTATCGCAATCTTCAAAGATGGATTCCCTATATCTACTTTGTAATTCGTTGGATATGGTGATTTTCTGTAAGTTTTTATTGGTAACTCTAAAAACCACCCCTCCCTCAACTGTCTGTATAACATCATCTGCTCTTTCGTAAACTGACCGTTCCCTCCACGCTTTCCACTCCAAATATGCAGAGTTCCGTTCTTCATTTTTGTATTTTTCGCCTTTTGCAAGACACAAGGATTTTTTGACGGATTGTTTTTCACCATCTGTTGTCTTTTCTTTTCCGAGCATTTCTTGCCAACAGAACTCAAACTCATCGAGATATACTGACAACTTTTTGAACAAGTCTTTTTCTTGTTCCAAGGTTTCACGCTGAATTCTTTCCCACAAATCACACATACCCGATTCACTAATTGAACCGTTGTATGCTTTTGTCCAATATGACTGCAAGATGTTGAACAAAACTTCTGATGGTCGTTTGCCTGAACTGTAAAAATCTTCCCACATACTGGGCAGGTCAATTCTTTCTTGTTTTTTTCTTTCATATCGGAATAAAGTTTCTTCTGTTTCTCCGATAACCCTCTCTGTTTGCGCAGCAACCCACCACAAACATTTCCGCAAGTTTCTGAATTTATTGACGGATACGTTTGAAATTCCTTTCCACATATTGGGCATATCTTGAATATCATACAAAACATCTCCTTTAACTAATTTTTCAGCCTTCACAAAGCCTCTATTAGTATAAAATAAATGTTCACGTGTAGTCAATAGTTGCCCATAATTTGTAGTTAAAATAGCAAGCCGATTAACATCAACTTTTTTCTTTTGTACCGTTTCAACTCTAGTTACACCATCCGAATTAAAAACTAATTCATTAGGAGTAACTTCCGATATTTTAACCCTACCACGCAAAGTATCAATTAACGTATCTTTATGAAAACATTCGTCAAATATCCAAACCAATGCATCGCCATCGCTTGGATTATACCTCATCTGTTCCTGCACTTCCCTTGCGGTATCAATTCCACGATTCTCTGCTGAATTGATTTCCTTAATAGACAAATCACCTGCACCAACTTCCTTTGCTATAATCCTAGCCAATGTTGTTTTTCCACAACCTGCTGGACCAGTGAAAAGGAAAACATGAGAACCATTTTCAAGTTCTGCTTTAAGGCTCTTAATTGTTGCCTCATTTCCGACCATCTGGTCAAGTGTAGTTGGGCGATAGCGTCTGTACAATTCAATTCTTTCCATAATTCATTCTCCTATTATGTTTTTTCCTTTCATAGATTCACTCATTTTTCGTCTTGTTTCTTTTTTCCTCTTTTTTCTGCTCTTTCCACAATATTATCGACTAAAATATAAATTTCAGCACAAAGTTCCCTCACCCTTTCACCGTCAAGATTCATAACACTTCTCATAGCAACTAATGGCGATAATTTTCCCATCGCACGTTTTGCTTCCCAACCAATATTAGTTCTATCTTTCTGAATCAATTCTGCCATTTTCTCACCTCTTAAAAATCAAATAAACTATCTGAATTAAGATTTATTCCAAAATCCTCAATTCTTTTTTCTGCAAGATTGATATACCAGTCTTTATCTAAAGTTGCAGGAACATCAGCCATCCTT
>CALAVA010000113.1 GCA_937892025.1 uncultured Bacteroidales bacterium | reverse complement strand
ACTTAACATACTATGAAACGTTTATCATTATTTTTGTTAGCCCTTTGTACTCTGATGGTGTTTTCTTCATCTGCAACAGACCCGACTTTCAATAAGGAAAAGAAGACCTGTAAGGGCATTTCTTTAGACGGAGAAGTAAAATTTATTTCATCAGGTAATGCCACGTTTAAGGTATATGTTTCATCATCACAGTCATCGGCAGATATTGAAGTAGTTTTAGATAGGGATTTAATCCATTCTGGTTGTGCCAATTGGAAAACTGCAGAAGTAGAACGTTGTTCTGATTTTACCGTCCAATTTGTTAATGATAAAGATAAGGCTGATTTCTCCATTTGGTTTCGTGATTACTAATCTTCTACTAAAAAATCATAATCCATATCACTCCACAGAGTAATAGAATAAGGCATTACATTAAAGTAATTCATACTGTTTTGCATAAAATCTACTTTTTCAACCACTACTTGTGTTATATCATAAATCCCATTTAAAAACCTGCTACTCACATACAATTTCTTATTCAGTGTCAATATCTGTTGCAAATACCATAAATCATCGTATGGAAAACTACCGCTAAGGTCTTTTCTGATTGTACCTTTCAGAGTAATCACATAATCTTTGGAATAGATATACTCTTTTACGGTTCCGTTTCTGTTCACTAATTCGGTTTGTTTAATTTCCTTATTCAGCACCACATCAATTTTACAGTCGTCAAACACCACGTTTACGCCGCTTTGCGGATTCACATTTTCATGCAAAACAACCTCGTTAATAACATTGCTTCCAACGTTCAATAATTTTTCTTCGTTGGTGGTCTCTATCACTATGTCGCTTAATGCTATCCGGTAGAGTTTTTCCTTAATGGCACTCACCATCGCACTTTCTACGCCTGTTCTGCTCGGTATCAATATTCTTATTGCCATATTATTCTGCTGCGTAATTTACATCATTAACTATCATCTGCAAGGCCATCGAGAGCTTCTCCATAAAATCGCTTGCCGTCTCAGGGTTGTCTTGGCTGCTTTGGAACATATTCGTGTTTTCTCCTATCAGGCTGCCTATCGTGATATTGAAATTCTTGATATTCTTCCCACCGGAACTTATCGTCTCGCTTGAAGTACTCAAGTCGTTGTTGATAGTTTTTGTGTTGTCGGTAACTCCTAATCCAAGACTTGCCTGTAAATCTTTGGTAACACCTTTCAGCGTCTTGCTCTTGTCAAAACTCAAGTTCACTCCTTTCCACGCGTTGGCAGCGGCTTTGGCATGTTTGGCAACCTCTTTTGCTCCGCCTGTTATCGCTTTTTTCCTCCGCTCTATGTCTTCGCTTATTTCCTTTAATGCCTTATTGTTTTCCGTCTCATCGCCTCGTCCAAGCAGGTTTTTCAATTTATACCATGCCTCTCTGAGTTTGTCTATGCCCAACATAATACCATTGATCATGGTCGTGTATTTTAATTTTACGGCTTCTACAAACATGAAAAAACTTTCCTTGGCAAAGGTTACCACCGCCTGCCACAAAGTACCCCAGCCTTTGATTTTTACACACAAAAATACTATCACACCTATCAATGCAACTATTCCGACAATCACCAAACCAATCGGATTCATACTCATAATAATATTCAACACTCCCTGAACCGCTACCCAACCTTTCAGCGCAACAACAACAACACCTATCGCCGTAACAATGGCTCCAAACAATATTTTGTGTTCTTCAATAAAACTGATAACATTATTGCCTATCTGCAACAACTTCTCTATCGTCGGCATCAACGAAGCTTTCAAGTCAGTTACCAACTTGCCTATCCGCTCCTGCAAATCGCCGATATTGTTGCTTACTTTTTTCATCGCACCTTCTGGTGTATTTGCCAATGCTTCATTTACTCCACCGACTGCAGAACTAACAACTTCCGCCAATGTTGCGGCACGTTGTTCTTCCGTACCGAATTTCAGTATCTTCTCTTGGGCTTCGTCAAACTTGTAACCATAGCGGCTCAAGGCTCCGACTTGTCCGTCCATCACTTTACCCATCATCGTGGCTATGTTCACCGCACTTTCTTGACTGGCGTTCATACCGTATTGTTGGGCAACCATGTCATTCATCACAGGCAGCAACTTCTTCAAAGTGTCGGCCTTGCTCAAATAGGTTCCCAATTCCTGTGCACCTGCCAACTGCACCTCATCGCCGATAACACCCAATTTTTGTTGGGCAGAAGCCAAGTCAAGTATGCTCTGCATCTCTTCCTGACTTGCTCCCATCGTGTTACGCATTACCTGTGCGAGTTTGGTTTCGGCTTCTTGCTGGGCATAACTCAAAGATTCAAATCCAGACAACTTGCTTGTCAAACCGCTTATGGCACTGCTTATCGTGTTAAAGGCAAAGCCAACATCACGTATTTTTTCGGCTACACTCGTAAAATTGTTTACATGCTTTGTCACCGACTGAACCCCTTGAGAAATAGCCGTGATGTTTTCTTGGGCATTCCCCGTAACATTTATTACAAATTGTACTGTATTGTCTGACATTTTTTTTATATTTTTGCGGTCTAAAACTAATTGACGATGTTTACTATTTCTATTTTTCTTTTATTAGTGATATTGGTGCCTGTGTTTAGTATCTATCGTATTGTTACTTATTATAAAACAAAAAAAAGAGAGAAAAACACGCATACGCAAATCTTTATCAATATCAAAGACAAAGACTAATTATTTCCTTTTCTCTCCACTTTCTTCTTTTCTTATTTTTTCCAAGGCTGCTATTGCTATAGCCCATTCTTCGTCGTCCAATTCATCAGGATTGATGCCGAAATGGTAGCGCAATTGGTAATCCACATTCACAAATCCGTTGTGTTTTACCACCTCCTTGGCACGGTTTATAACTTTTTTAGTTCCGCCTCCTTTATCTCTACCAAATTGGCCAATTGGGTACTCACACCAAAGAACTTCTCATCTTCTTCTTTGATGCTTTCATCACCACCCAACCAACAGTTCGCCAATAACACTTCGTTGGCTCTAATCGGGTCTGTGCTGCCTATACTTGCAATGGCTTTCATCGTATTGCGGTCAGGCTTATGCAAATAACATACGCTTTCACCGACTACTATTTGGAACACTTCTTTGTGTGTTGCTTTCCATGCCTGTATCTGTTCCTGTGTTGCTTCTCCGTTCATCTTCTTTTCTTCTGTCATTTTTTACTCTTTTTTTAAAAGGAGTAAGTGAAATTTTCACTTACTCCATGATGATTACTTCCATTCTATGTGCGACAATATCAT
>CALAVA010000112.1 GCA_937892025.1 uncultured Bacteroidales bacterium | reverse complement strand
ACTTGTACAACCACAATTAGTATAAACACTTTTTATGACCAAAGTCTTTTTACCTGTATTGGTAAAATTCAATTCAAGTGTTTTGGAAGTCCCCATAACAATATTACCAAATTTCAAGGCCTTCTTCTCTGTAAAGAAAAAAGCCTTTTCTACTGGGGTAGAACTGCCTTTGGAATTTCCATTGGTACTTTGAGCATGTAGAGATACCGTTACTAATACGAACAACATCAAACCAATTGTCTTTTTCATGGTCATTTTATCTAAATATCTTTTTACGAATGTATGCAACAATAATACCAATTACAACAATTGCGGATTAACTTTTGCAAAAGTATATCCAAAAGAAGGCAAATAGGGTTCACCTAATATATGAGTTAAGAAATTCACATAAGCATCCGTAAAAGTAAACAAATCAGAATCATAATAATCACTTTGCAAAGGTCTATTACCTATGCTACCCATATCAACGGTGGAAGTATTATATTCTTCCAATTGTTCTGTAGGAACAATCTTGCTCATTACAGGCATTTTTCCATAATCTTCTCTAAGCAACAAATCTAATACTTTGTCTGCCAAAGAAGAAGTAAGTTGTCTATCATATTCACAGCACATTCCTGAACGCGGATAATAACCTGAAATTTGCGACCGTGCTTGAATGCCTAAACGTGTGGAAATTTCTGAAGCAATAACACCACTCACCCCACCGAAACGAGGATGTCCATATTCATCGGTTTCAGAACTTGCATAAACCATACTCAATTGTTGAGTTTCATCATTCCACCAACGAACACCTTCCGAAACGGCTATGAGTAAATTTTTCTTTTCTTGATAGCGTTGCTTTACCGTATCAAAAAAGCGTTCTTTTCTTTCTGCCGTCATTTCATATTCCGGAACAAGTGCCAATTCTGCACCTCCAAAAATAGCACTGCCCGTTAACCAACCCGCATCTCTTCCCATAACTTCTACAACCATAATGCGATTGTGCGATTCATTAGTAGAACGCAAATGTCTAGTCATGCTACTAACATTCAAGGCTGCCGAAGGGAAACCGGGACAAAGAACTGCTTCTATGGCCTTACCATTATAATTATGGATGGTTTTTGTTCTAAGGTCATTATCTATTGTTTTTGGAAAACCAATAACAGGAATTCCCTCTCTTTCATAAAGACGTTTGGCAGCACCATTAGTATCATCACCGCCAATAGTAATCAAGACATCTATTTTATATCTTTTTAAATTGGCTATAATTTGAGGCACCCTATCTTCAGGATTTTTTTCTGAAGGAAAAGGATTTGTTCTACTTGAACACAACGCCGTTCCACCATAAAGACCATTATAAGGTTGATTGGTTAAATCAACGATATCACCTTCCCCCAAAAGACCTTTCCAACCTTGACGAATACCATAAACCTTAAAACCGAGAATCAAAGCCCGATTTCTAATGTTTTCAATACTTGAATTTATGGCTGGAGTATCTCCGCCACCTGACAATATTGCCACTGTTTTCCCTTTGAATATTTTTTCTTGACGCATATATAATGATTTGATGTGCAAAGATAACACAAAAATCTTAAATACAAAGAATTTGATACAATATTATTTATGATAAACTCAAAAAAATGATTGTTTTTTGAGAATTACATTTGGGAAGATTTCTTTTTAAATATCAGAGAATACATATTTTATCACAACAATAGACATAAATGACGATTTTTTCATACAAAAAAAGCATAAAACACTAATAAAAAAATCAATTACACAATCCAGACAATAGATTTATCGTCAATTTTTATTAAAATTTATGCTATAAATCTATCAATTGATATTGTTATTTCTTTTTGCTACAAGGTTTAAAGGCATACTCTTTGAGTTGTGTGATTGTAGGATATTCACCACAAAGTGTACAATGATGATTTTTATTAAAACGGATAGACTGCCACTGCATAGTAAGCGAATCAAAGGTGAGCAAGGTATTGGTGAGCAATTTTCCTATTCCTGCTAAATATTTGACACATTCAGTGGCTTGTATTGTACCTAACATTCCTGCGATACACCCCAAGACCCCCACCGTAGCACAAGTTTCCACGTCAGCCATAGCAGGTGGCTCTGGAAAAAGACAACGATAACAAGCATTTTGTGGGGTGTAAGTCATGGTTTGGCCTGAATAACGATTTATACCTCCTATACTGAAAGGCTTGCCAAGCATTACACAAGCATCATTTATAAGATATTTAGAGGCGAAATTATCAGTGCCATCTATCACAAAATCATAAGGGCGAATAATATCCATAGCATTGTCTTCACTCAAATATATCTCATGTTTTATGACAGTTACATTAGGATTGACGGCTTTGATTTTTTCTGCAGCCGAATCTACTTTGCATCTACCAATATCAGAAGTAAAATGTATCACTTGACGTTGCAAATTGGCAAGACTCACCACATCACCATCAACAAGACCGATAAACCCAACTCCCGCAGCAGATAAATAAAGTGCTATAGGTGAACCTAAACCTCCAGCACCAACAATGAGTACTTTGGCATTAAGCAACTTTTCTTGTGCGTCTTGCCCAAAACCATCAAGAATGAGATGCCGATTGTATCGGCGTTTTTGTTCAGATGTCAGTTCCATCACCCTTTTAATTTATGCAGATTGCAAATACTTTTAAATTGTTATGACTTGCAAAGGTAGAAAAATAAAATAAACCCCAACCTTATGGGGCAAAAAAAAATCTTATTTAAGCTGTTTTTTCATTATTGATTGGCAATTTTCACCAATTCACTAAGTTTTTCTGCAAGAATGCGGTGTCCTTCTGGAGTTAAATGTAGAGAATCCACCTCTGAAGGATAAACATATTGGGCGGCATCAAAAAAAATACACCCTTTCTGTTTGGCAATTTCTTTGTAATAGGTAGAAAATTGTTGAGATTCTTCCACTGCCTCTTCTGAAAACATCTCGTTAAAGGCAGAATATTTGATGTTTATACCAATTGTAGGTGGAGATACCAATATAATTTTGGGAACAAAATTTTGCTTTTCTGTAGTAAAATTCTGTATAACATCAATAAGTACTCCTACTCCATCGGCAACTTGGGCTGCCGTTAAACCAAAAGTAGTCTTTAAATCATTTGTTCCCAACATCAACACGACAATATCAATAGGTTTATGAGAATTAAGACATGGTTTTAGATAATCCAAGCCGTTTTTCCAACCATCTATAGGGTCATCATATAGAGTAGTCCGCCCATTGCAACCTTCTTCAACAACATCATATTCATCTCCAAGCAATATTTGCAGTCTGCCTGTATATCTCACCTCTTTCGGATACCGCAGCCCTGTTTCAGGAATGTATCCAAATGTATTTGAATCTCCATAGCAAAGAACTATCTTTGTCATCATTTTCTTTTTTTACAGCAAATTAGTGTTAAGAAAACCAAAATTCTTTTACTTTTCAAAGGCAGTGTCTTTCAGATATATTTTATAATCTTTTATCAATCCAATATTTCCTTTTTCTTGACGAGGAATTATCCGAATGCCTTTTAAAGTTTCTACTCTACCCATATCAATCACAACAGTATGTGGAAACGCCACATTATCAACCGTTTGCCAAAAAGTTGATTCTTGCAAATCATACAATTTATCGGCAGTATATTCGCCAGAACGCGTTTCTTCACTATCGGCATAATAAACTTTCCAATCCTTCCGATTAATAATTTTTTCATTTTTATCCAATGCGTCAAGTTCTGCAAATGAAGTTATATTATCACCGATAAAATTACTCAAGACCTCTAAACACAAATAACGACCCGTAAAAATTCTTTCAAAATCAATTATTTGTGGAGTAGAAACATTTTCCAAACTTCCTTCTTTGATAGGTTGTTCTTTGGAGAGGTTAAGTTTTTCTCCATTTTGTCGATGTGTTTGTATAACAGGTACTCGCAACATATCAAGAATAGGCTTTTTCAAACCTTGAACAATAGGTTTTTCTGGACCTAAAATATCCAAAATGATAATTTCATTTTCTCCTTTTTTTAACCAACAGCCTGGCATATATAAAGTTTGTTGGGGACCTATTTTCCAAATTCTGCCTAAAGCATGACCATTTACCCACACAAAACCTTTTCCCCACGTAGAAAAATCCAAAAACGTATCTTCTGGTTTCTCTATATTAAAAACACCTTTATAATAAGTTGGTTTTGAAGATACTTTGAGGGTTGAATAATTTTTATTCAACACAAAATCATAATCTAATGGCAAGCAATAGATTTGCCAATTTTGTAATTCTACTCCATTGATAGCCACAGATTTTGTAATACCTTTTCTATCATGTATTGACTTGTCAAAATTCACCCGCCCTAATGCCTCTATATAAATATCCAAAACACTTCCTTTTTTTATCTTTTTGGGCAAAACAAACGAAAATTCACCTTTTCTTCGGTCTAATTCTGCTATTTTTTCCCCATTAACAAAAATTAAAGCGTAATCGTGTACCTCGTCAATGGTAATGATTGAACCTTTTTTTACATCTGTTTCAATGTTTTTTCTATAAAGTATAGAGCCAAATCCCTGATTGAATTTTTCCATAGGTTCAATTATTGTATTTTCAATAGCAGTTGGCAAATTTTCAAAGACATCTGCCGATTGAGTGAGCATAAATTCATCAATAGCAATCGTTCTAATTTGAGTTGGAATATCTGCTAAGGTGTCTTCGGCGGAAAGATATTTTTTCATCATTTCTCTCAACAGTGTGTATTTGGGTGTTATTTGTCCATTTTCTGAAATAGGTGCATCATAATCATAAGAAGAACACATGGCACTATAAGCAGGATTATTAGCACCGCCCCAATAACCGAAAGTTGTGCCTCCGTGTGTCATATACAAACTAAAAGAAATATTCTTGCTCAACATTTCTTCTAATCCGCTGACCATCACATCTGCAGGGCGAGTTTCATGCGGTCTGCCCCAATGGTCAAACCAACCACTCCAAAACTCACTACACATCAAAGGAGTATTCGGTCGCAGTTCCTTCAATCTCTTAAACTGGGCATCTATATCACTACCCGTACCAAAATTAATGGTCCAAAACAAATCCTCAAGAGCATTATTGGTAAAATTACTACTCCAATCACATTGGAAAAGAGGGACTTTGTCAAAACCTGATTTTCTGACAATATCCCGAATAGCACTCACGTATGGTTTATCTGTGCCATAACTTCCGTATTCATTTTCTACCTGCACCATTATAATATTGCCACCATTTGTAATTTGCAAAGGAGAGAGTTGCTCTCCCACTTTTTTCATAAATTTTTCAACATGATTCATATAATCTTTATCAAGTGTACGCAGTTGGATATGTTCATTTTTTAACAACCACCAAGGCAAGCCTCCCATTTCCCATTCTGCACATACATAAGGTCCGGGACGAACAATAATATACATCCCATTTTTTTGAGCCAAACGACAAAATTCTGCAATATCTTTATTCCCCGAAAAATCAAACTTTCCCTCTTCTGTTTCATGATAATTCCAAAAAATATAAATACACAAAGTATTCATACCTAATGCCTTACAAAGTTGAATGCGATTTTCCCAATAATCTTTTGGTATTCTGGAATAATGAATTTCGGCCGCTTTTACCAAAAATGGCTTTCCATTCAACAAAAACGTTTTATTCCCTATTTCAAAAGAACCTTTTTGAGCATAGGTAACACTCCCGCCCCAAACCAAAAGACATCCAAGCAAAATGTATTTTAAAGTTTTCATAGAAAATTATTTATAACTACATCAATTAAAGATACAAAAGTACAAAAAATCAAGATATGACACTCTTTAGAAATGAATATTTTTCAACGAATGACATTCTAACAATATATCAACTTCTTATATCAACTTATAGTTGTTTTTTTAAGTTTTTATCAATTGTATGCCACCCAAATGATTTTTTTTTGTAATTTTGCAAAATTAGTAACCGATTAATTTCTTTCAGATGAGTGTTGCTGAAATTTTAAATAATGATAAGAAAAAAATAGCATGGTT
>CALAVA010000111.1 GCA_937892025.1 uncultured Bacteroidales bacterium | reverse complement strand
GTTGCCAGCGTTTTACCTTTGGCGTTTTGTATCGTTATTTTGGCAGGTAAATGCAAAGAACTATATTTGTCAATAAAATATTTTCCGTCAAATGATGGCAACACGGTATGCGTCCCTTCTTGATTACATATTGATTGCATGGTTGCTGTTTTTATATCCAAAACAAAGAATCGTTGTCCGACAATTTCCTCTTTGTTGGAGGTAAAATAAACTTTATCTCCGTTCCCTGAAAAGCCATTAAAACTCATTACAACCCAATTCCCTTGTGTTAGTTGTTTTATCTCTTTCCCCGACACATCATACAAATGCAGATGTTTGTATCCACTCTTTTGGCTTACCCAAATAAACTGTGAGGCATTGTTTGGTAAGAAATACAAAGGGTCGCTTGGTTCTACATATCGTGCGTTGATTTCTTCAAACAAAGTCTGCACATATTCTCCTGTTTGTGCATTGTATTTATTTAGTTTCAGATGATTTTGTGCTCTGTTTAATACAGCGATATAAATATATTGTTCGTCAGGCGACCAAGTGATACTGCACAAAAATTGGTCTAAAGGCTCTCCTGTTTTCATGTACACTATTCGTGCAGTATTTACATCATATATCCCCAGTGTAACCTGATGGCTTGTTTCTCCTGCCATAGGATATTTTTCTGCTTGCACGGTAGCGATTCGTGTGGTAGTATTCACAATAGGATAATCCGTTACCATACTTTCGTCCATACGATAAAATGCCAAACAATTGCCTTTAGGCGACCAAAATGAACCTTTATCTATACCAAATTCATTACGATGAACAACATGTCCGTACTTTACTTCCTTTTCTTGATTGGGATTCACTCTTACGACTTCTTTTCCGAACATGCCTACCATCAAATCGCTGTCCACTGTATATGATACCCTTTGATGGGCGTAATCCCATTCTATATTACTTGCCTTTTTGTCCATTTCAAACAACAATTTGGCTTTCTTGTATTGGATATTGTAAGCAAAAAGTTTATTTCTGAAATAGCAATAAAACTCTTGTTCATTTTTCCAATATACAATTGGCGGAAAGGTAGCCACCGTTTCTCCACAAGCAGCAAGAGCGGCTTGTATATCTGTCAAAGCCACCAATACAGAAGTTTTCGTATCGGGAGCCGTGGCTTGTAATAAATCACCTTGTACATAAATATAATTATTCGTCTTTGCCCTAAATTGCAATTGACGAAGACTCTGCGGATACATCTCCCGAGAAGTAAAAACATCTTCCATATTGAATATCCGTTGTGAAAAAACATTGATAGACATAGCAACTAAAATTACCAATAAAATTTTTTTTGTCATACTATATTTTTTATGATTAATTAAATTATTCTTTTTCTGTTTTAATGTTTTGTTTTCGGTTTTTCACTAACCAAAAGACAAAAATAGCCCCAGCATCAAGAGTTAGCAAACCGCTAATACTATAAGCCCATATCGGTCTCAAGCCCAAGCCTCCGCTCTGGCTTATCAATATAAAAGTGCAACAAACCATGGTCATAAACAAGGCTGGAACGAGGGTGATCATAAATATTTTTTTGTTCTTGACCAAATAGATGGTTATTGCCCACAAAGTTACCATCGCCAACACTTGATTGCTCCATGCAAAATACCGCCAAATAATATCAAATCCTTTTTCATCGGTCAAACTGAATACCAACAAACCTGTAGTCAGAAGAAATATAGGAATAGAAATCAACAATCTGTTTTTGATAGGTTTTTGGTCATATTTGAGAAAATCAGCGACAATCAAACGTGCAGACCTTAATGCTGTATCGCCTGAGGTAATAGCAGCACAGATAACCCCGATAATGGTTATTGTAGCCACTATGGGCGGAAACCACTTATTGGCAATAATACCTACCATAGCATTGCCACCAAATTGTTGCCCTGTTGCCGGATTGATGGTCAAAGGTTGCAACTCTGGATTGTGATAAAACACCGTTGCTGCTGCTGCCCATATCAAAGCCACAACACCTTCGGTTATCATGGCTCCATAAAAAATGGGACGACCTTGTTTTTCATTCACCATACAACGTGCCATCAATGGTGATTGCGTGGCATGAAATCCCGAAATAGCCCCACATGCAATAGAGATGAACATCATAGGAAATATTGGATTGGTATCCGCATGAGGATGCTTATTGCCAAGCCCCTGCCACAATTCTGGCATATCTGGTTTGTATATAACAAAGGCTACCAGTATGGCCACCGCCATCGCCACTAACAATATACCAAAAATAGGATACAACTTACCTATCAATTTATCTATTGGCAATAAGGTTGCGATGAGATAATAGGCAAAAATAATACTTATCCAAATATAAATATTCCAAAAGAAGAATATTATCCAGAACAAAGAGAGCAAATAAGAAAAACACCAATTCCAGTTAATCCCCAAGAAGAAATTAATGATAACTATAAACAATTTGAAAACAATAATAACACAAATAGCGAAAATTATAATCCTCCTTTACAAAAATATTCTTCAAAAATAAATAAAGAAGAACTTAATTACGGAAACGAAGTTCCAAATACTTATGAAGAATATCAAAGGCTTATGGAAAAAGAGCATGAAAGAGAAAATTTATTAAGACAAAAACAATTAGAACAAGAGAATATAAATAAAATGAATAAAATAAATAATATTCAACTTACAAAAAGTGAAGAAGAAGAATTTAAGCAATTTCAAAAAGAAAAAGCTTTAATGAATAATTATCAAGAAAATTTAGAAATGAATGAAGAAAAATTAAAGGAAAGGCAGAGAGAAGAAGCAGAGGCTGAATATTTAAAAAATGTTAAAAGATATGAGGATATTATCCAAGATAATCCGGAACAAAGATTCAAATTACCTCCGCCTCCTTTTGGAAGTAGTAATATTCCAATGAAGAATAAAATGAGCATGGAAAGTCAAGTACAAGGAGCTGAAGTTGGTTATATTAATAAAATGAATCAAGTTAGTGAAAATCCTTATAGTATTGATAAATATAATTTAGGAGAATCACAATTAAGCCAAAATCCTATTCTTCATCCAGTTAATTCTTATCAATTTGATTTCAGAAGATTATACAATCCATTAACAAATCAAAAATAATTAAAAAATAAAGCATTATATTTATTATATTTATTTATCAATTTAATGTATGATATATAATTGGGGATTGGGGATTGGGGATTG
>CALAVA010000110.1 GCA_937892025.1 uncultured Bacteroidales bacterium | reverse complement strand
ATCTAACCAGCCACAACGTCTTGGGCGGCCTGTTGTGCTACCAAATTCACCACCTTTTTGGCGAAGTTGTTCTCCTGTTTCGTCAAACAATTCTGTAGGGAAGGGACCTGCTCCAACTCGGGTGCAATAGGCTTTGAACAAACCAAATACCTTACCAATTTTGTTGGGGGCAATGCCTAAACCTGAGCAAACGCCTGCTGTAATGGTGTTGGAGGAGGTTACAAAGGGGTAAGAACCGAATTCCACATCCAACAAAGTGCCTTGAGCACCTTCGGCCAATATCTTTTTCCCTTCTTGTAAAGCATTGTTCAACAAATATTCTGTTGCACAAATAGGATATGTTGCCAATTCTTTGGCTGCTTTTTGCCATAAGTTTTCATATTCCTCAAAAGGCATGTTGTTCAGTTGTAGGGTGGAGTAATCAAAGCCCATGGCTTTGATTTGAGCGATATGAAGATTTTTGAGGTGTTGATATTTTTCCTGAAAATCATCTTGTTTCAAATCACCAACGCGTAATCCTACACGGCTGACTTTATCGGTATAGGTAGGTCCGATACCTTTGAGGGTAGAACCAATTTTATTGGCTCCGCGTTTGGTTTCATTGACATAATCTAACAGACGATGTGTCGGCAGAATGAGATGTGCCTTTTCTGAGATATACAATTTTGATTTGACATCAGTGATGGCAGAAATTTGTTTTATTTCTTCATTGATTAAAATAAAAGGGTCTATAATTACGCCATTGCCGATAACATTCATAGTGTTTTCTCTAAAAATACCCGATGGAATTGTGTGAAGTACAATTTTTTTCCCTTCAAAATTGAGGGTATGTCCCGCATTAGGTCCTCCTTGAAAACGGGCAATAATATCATAGTTTGGGGTGAGGACATCAACTATTTTGCCTTTTCCCTCGTCGCCCCATTGCAGACCTAACAATACATCTACTTTCATGAGTTAGATTTTTTTTTTGATTAAAATATTAATGATTTTTTTGCATAAGTGATTCTATTTCAGCGACAGATTTTGCCAATGCTTGTCCTAAAACACGGCAACCTGTGTCTGTAATAAGAATATCATCTTCAATGCGTATGCCACCGAAATTGAGATATTCTCTTACTTTTGGATAATTGATATATTGGGTAAATTTTTGTTCTTGTTCCCAAATGTCTATCAATTGTGGAATAAAATATATGCCGGGTTCAACGGTAACGATGAATCCTTTTTGTAGTTTTCTGCCGCATCTTAGGCTTGCATGTCCAAAAATGTTGCTTCTTTTTGTTTGTTCGTCATAGCCGACAAAATTTTCGCCCAAATCTTCCATATCATGGACATCAATACCGAGCATGTGTCCTAATCCGTGAGGCAAAAACAAGGCATGTGCTCCTTCTTGGGCGGCGGCTTTGTAGTCGCCTTTCATCAAACCGAGTTGTGTCAAACCTTCGGTAATGATGGTGGTTGCATTTAAATGAACCTCCCAATAAGGAATATTGGGTTTGGCCATTTTGATACTTTCCATATTGGCTTTGAGAACAATCTCATATATTTCTTTTTGTTTTTGCGAAAATTTGCCGTTTACGGGTATTGTTCGTGTATAATCAGAAGAGTAGCCGTTCAAACTTTCGGCTCCCATATCAGAGAGCAACAATCTGCCGTCTGTGAGTATTTTATCATGATTGTGATTGTGAAGGGTTTGCCCGTCTTGTGAGAGAATAACGGGAAAAGAATATCCGTTACCATAAGAGAGGGAAATGCCTTCTGCTATGCCTGCCAATTCTCTTTCGGGTCGCCCTACGTGGCAACCTTGCATAACAGCGGTATGCATCATTACTCCGATGTCGCAAATATGGTCCATTTCTGCTATTTCTTCTTCGCTTTTAATGGAGCGGAGAGCAACTACGGCTTTAATTAAATCGGTAGAAACTTGTGCGGAAATATTATCAAGAGCAATGCCTGTAAGACGGCTTAAAAATATTTTGTTATCAGCACGATAGGGTGGCAAAAAATGTATTTGGCGACCACTTTGCTGAATCTTTGAAATATAGGCAGGCAATCTATCCATACCTTGTACGTT
>CALAVA010000109.1 GCA_937892025.1 uncultured Bacteroidales bacterium | reverse complement strand
TATTGATGAATTTCAAGACACCTCTGATTTTCAATGGAACAACATTCGCCCTTTATTAGAAGAGGCTGTCGCAAATGGAGGTAAAATCAACATTCTCGGAGACCCCAAACAAGCAATTTATAGATTTAGAAACGGAAATGTTGAATTGATAAACACCCTATCTAAAATGGCTACCGAATGGAAAAACGGCAACCAACCAACAGACAAAAATGTTTTCAATAATCATACTGCAATTGAAAAAATACCACTCGACACCAATTATAGATCTCTTGAAAATATTGTAGAATTTAATAATCAATATTTTAAAAACATATCTTTTTTTAATAATGAAAAAATCAATACTATATATCAACAACTTAATCAACACCCCAAAAAAAGCAATATTGGTGGATTGGTGGAATTGACACTTATACCCAACAAATGCGATAATATTGATGAAATGTATCTCAATGAAATAAAAAGAATTATAGAACAAGTTCAAGAATTGGGATACACATGGCAAAACATAGCCATTTTGGTGAGAAAAAATAAACATGGTGTTGAAATCGCTAAATATTTATTAGACAATAATATTGACATCATTTCATCTGAAGTGCTATTGCTGAAAAATGACCCTCATGTCCGTTTTGTAATAAGTCTTCTACAATATATCAACAATCCTAAAGATAATATTGCAAAAACAAATATATTAATATACATAGCCAAGCAAAAAAAATTATCATACAATACAGACTTAGATTTAGAATCTTTAACTAATCAAAACAATGATATAGAACAATTTATTACCAAATATTACAATAAATTTAATCTACTTAAACTACAAAAAAAAGATTGGTATCAAAAAGTTGAATTGTTATACCATATTTTCAACCTTGACGAATTAAAAAGCCCCTATTTATTAACTTTCTTAAATTTTGTGGCAACATTCACCAATCAACAACAATATGAACAGCACCAATTTTTTGACTATTGGGAAGAAAAAAAAGACAAAATATCTATTGTTTGTCCTCCTAACATCAATGCGGTTACCATTATGACAACCCATAAATCAAAAGGATTAGAATTTCCTATCGTAATTTATCCTAAATACAAGTCTAACCATAAACAAGAATCGCATTGGGTAAACATTGATAATAAATCATTAAACATAAATGAAGATAGCAAACTACCTACAAGTATTGTTACTTTTTCAAAAAACACTGCCCTATCTGTATGGAACAAAGAATACCAACAAGAAATAAATGACAACTTGTTAGACAATATAAATGTGGACTATGTTGTTTTTACGCGTGCACAAAATCATTTATACATTATCAAAGAAAAAGAATCTAAACAAGAAAACACCATAGATAATTATTTGGAACAGTTTTTCAGTAACCCAACAGAGCCAAGCAAACACAAAATTAACCGAATAGAAGACAATTATGATATTGTCAGATATACTTATGGGACAGAAACTTACCCAACAAAAAAAGATACAAATCAGGATAAACAAATAATAAAAATAACAGAAACAAAATCTTTTCCTATCCAAGCGAAAATACAGACTCATAGCTTAAAAACATTAACCGAGGCAGCACAATGGGGCGATTTAATACATGCTTGGCTTTCCAAGATTATCTATCCTAATGATATACAAAAAACATTGGATATGATTGACCATACAAGGACATTATATAATAACGAAAAAGAACAAATAAAAAATTTGATAAACAATCTTTTCTGCCCACAAAACAAAGAATTATTATTTGGTCCAGAAGGAAGCACTATTCGCACTGAAGTTGAAATATCAAACTTAACTAGAGGTATTCGCCGAGTAGATAGATTGATTATTGCACAACAAAACGTTTATATTATTGACTATAAAACAGGAAAAGAACATCACAATGCCTATTCCGCTCAAATTACAGAATATGCGGAGATTTTAACCCAAATGGGTTATATTGTCAAAACAAAAACATTAATCTATCTGTCAAAAAGCGACAATGAAATTTACGTACACCAAGTATAAAAAAAAATAGCAACTTGTAAAGTTGCTATTTTTTATCAATTAATAAATCAAATTAATAAATCAAACCTTTATCATAGGATTTTTGTAAAGAATTTAAAACTCCATTTCTATTGATATGTTTAATACCCTTAGCAGAAACTTTCAATATTACCCATTCATCGGTTTCTGGAATATAAAACTTCTTTTCTTGTAAATTGGGATAAAATCTACGTTTCGTTTTTATATTTGAATGAGAAACATGATTTCCCTTTAATGCTTTTTTACCGGTAATAACACAAATTTTTGACATAATACAATACTCCTTTATTTTTACTCCATTACGTTATTAGAAATGCAAAGGTACAATTTTTTTCTTATAAATTAAGAAAAAAAAAGAAAATATTTTTAATATAAAGAAATCATACCTTCACCATTCTCATTAAATATATTTTAAGTATAATTAAAAAGGAGGTTAAACGCCCTCCTTTTTTTGCTGATTTATCTGTCTTTCATTTCTTTTACTAATCGTTCTGTAAGCAATGGAATAATTTTATGAACATCACCGACAATTCCAATATCAGCGACTTGAAATATAGGAGCGAATTTATCTTTGTTTATAGCAATAATAAATTCAGATTCTTCCATTCCAGCCAAATGTTGTATTGCACCAGAAATTCCACAAGCGAAATAAATATCAGGTCTTACGGTTTTACCTGTTTGTCCAACTTGTTTATCATGTGTCATAACCCCTGCATCTACCATTGAACGCGAAGAAGACACTTGAGCATGAAGAATTTGGGCTAATTTATCTAACTTTCTAAAACCTTCCTCGTTACCGACTCCACGCCCACCTGAAACCAAGATTTTGGCTTCGGTAATATCTATTTTATTATTCTCATTTTTTATTGTTAAATTAGCAATATTTTTTTTCCACTTATTAAATGAGGTTCTCATTATATAATAATTTAAATTTTGGCTGAATAAATTGTATAAACAGAATATTCTATATACTGCCATTATTTTACAATTTCTAATTAATAAAGATAAATAAATTTCACATTCACAACTGCTATTATGATTCTCTTTTTTTAAATACTCCATATTTTTATTTAAAATTTTATAATTATTATCAGTTGCATTTTTAATGATACTATGAATATTATTTTTATCATTATTAATACTTGTTTCATTTTTCTCTTTATTGTTATCATTTATTTTATTATCTATATTTTTATCTTTATTTTCTTTATTTAAATTTTCTAATATTTTGTTTTGGTTTAAACATTTTTTATCTTTATTATCTTCAATTTTTGAATTATTTTGATTTACTTTTTCATTTTCATTGATTGTTAATTTTAATTCATTGTTTAAACTATTTTTATTTAAAGAATCTTTCCATTTTTTAAATGAAATATTTTTAATGCTAAATAAATCAATCTTTTTTATTAAATTATTTAGTTTTTTTTGAATTATTTCTCTTCTTTTATTTCTTAAATTTCTATGACTATATATGATATTACATTCAGTATTACTAGATGGCAAATTTATTTTTTTTCTATTTAACAGTTTTTCTTTATTATGTGCCATTGCTTTTCTTACTTCTCTATTAGTTTCATCATTTCTATAATAATATCTACTTATTTTTCTTTCTTTTGTTTTTGGATTTGATTTTATATCTTTTTGACTTTGATTTTTCACAATTATTTCATTAATATTAGTATTGCTAATACTATTGTTAAATATTCTTTCTTTTTTAGCATCAAATTCTAAAACTTGCTTAGGTGGTTGAATTTTTTGCTTTTTTTCCTTTAAAGAATTGATATTATTATTACCTTTTATATTATTATTATCATTTATAATTTTGTTATTATTATAATTAATTTCTTTTTCATGGTCATTACCTTTTTTTATTACAGTGCCTCTGAAAGCATTTATTGCTGAATTTTTAAGAGCAGCTTTTCTTAATTCTTCCTCAAATAAATCTTTTTCTGGTTCTTCATCATTTTGTTCATCTTCGGTAATTCTTTTATCTTCATGATATTGCTTTTTAGTAATTGGAAATTTATTATTTTTATTTATGATTATTTCATTTTTCTTTTGTAAAGGTGGAAGGCCTCCCTTTATTTGGGACGGTGCTTGGGCTTTTGTTGAAATTTGACCGAGATGTTGTTTATTATTGTTTTTATTTTCTTCATTTAATTTTTTTTTCACTTCCTCATTTGATTTTATATTATTATTATTTTTTTCTTCTTCGTTTGAAAGTTTCTTGATTTCTTCATTTTGTTTTATTTTGTTATTATTTTTATCTTCTTCATTTGAAGGTTTCTTGATTTCTTCATCTTTTTTTATTTTATTATTGTTATTTTTATCTTCTTCATTAGACGTTTTTTTGGCTTCTTCTTCCGTTTTTATTTTATTATCATTTTTTTCTTTATTATTTAAATTTGGTATAGATACAATTTTAAAATATCGTTTTTCTTGTTTTTCAATTTTATTTTGAACTACTTTATTTATTTTATGAATATTTATTTCCCTTAACATCTTTTTTATTTTTAATATCAATTTAATCTGTTAAATTTATTATAAAATATTAAATATAGTAAATGTTCAAATATTTCCATGGGGATTGGGGATTGGGGATTGGGGATTGGGGATT
>CALAVA010000108.1 GCA_937892025.1 uncultured Bacteroidales bacterium | reverse complement strand
TTTTTTCTATCTTGTTTTTCTCTTTTTTTAGTTTTGCAAAGATATATATTTTTTTGTATAAAAATTTCAATTTGTCTGAAAAGTTTTAGCGGAGGGCAAGAATAAATAAGAGAGGTGTTGTCAAATATGCGGCGAACAAAGACTTTTGTTGGCGTTATTGATTATCCAAGCCTATAATTTCGCTATAACTGGCAACAGCATTTTTGATACATTGATGGCATGGACAGAATACATTGCCCGAAGCATCTTTACTCTTTAAGACCTTGCATGTAATACTTCCACATTTTTGCTGAAATGTTTCGGAGATTTGTTTGGCATATTTCACACTTCCTTTTCCTTCTGTATGACAACCTGCAATAATGACGGCACCTATCAACGCACCGCATACGCCTTCCATATTGCCCATACCAAGAGCAAAACCTGCTGAAATATGAAATAATTGTTCTTCCATCAATAGGGTTTGGTCGGATAGAACAGCAGTTACTGCTTGGCAACAATTATAGCCTTTTTGATTGAGTTCTACGGCCTTTTGAAATCGTTCTTCTATGCTCATTTTTTCTAATGATTTTTTTCCAATTTGCAAAAGTATAAAAAAAGTTGTATCTATAATGGCTATGAGATATTTTTGTGTATCTTTGCCCAATCAAAATAAGAAACATGAAATATCTGAAAAACATTGTATTATTGGTATTGTTGGGTTTATTTTTTAGCGTTTTGTTGGCTCAAGCACCAAAAACACCAACAATAGATTGGGCTACAGAAACAAATGTGAATCAATATGAGAAAGACATATTGGCGTGTGCGGTGTGGTTAAAAAAAACACCAATCAACACCTTAAAAAATACAAGGAGAGATATAAATAATTTCGTTTCACAATGGTCATCAGCCAATAAAGATTTTCAAGTGCAATTGTTTTCTGATATTGTTAAGTTTGAAGAAGGTGATTTGCTAATTGCTTTTATTGTAGGCTGGTGTGAATATGCCATTCAAACAAGAGATTACAATAAAATCAATTGTGCAATGGCAGGCATAAATTGTGCTTTGTTGATTTATGAAAACAACAAAACAATTTTTCGCCGAAATAGGCAAGCACAAAAATTGCAAAAGTGGAAAGAAAAAGGAATATTGGAAGATAAAATACGCAAACATCTAAAATAATGGTCAATTTATTTAGACAAAAATATGTATTCGTTGTTATTTTTGTATTTTGCTCATTATCAGGCAAAACTCAAATGTTAGATTCTCTTGCTTTGAGTCAACAACCTATATTTGTGTGGGAGCAAATAGATACTATCTCCAATAAAGAGAATGTTTTTAGATTAAAAATCAAACGAAAAATGCCTGATAATTTTGACAGTCTTATTTTAACTTTTCCCAATTTGCAAGAATTGACCATGCAAAATATGCGTTTGAAAACCATTCCTCAAACAGTTTTTTTATTAACAAACCTAACTATTTTGAATGTAGAAAATAATAAAATAGAAGAGTTGCCAGCGGAGATAGGCAATTTGTACCATTTAGAACGTTTGATTTTGAATAGAAATTATATTGCTTTTTTGCCAAAAGAAATTGCTTTGCTAAAAAATCTGACTTATTTGGATATGTGGTCAAATAATATCATAGAGTTGCCTGAAGAAATTTCAGCCTTGACAGAAACATTGAAAATCATAGATATGCGTGTTATTCTTATGAGTGATGAACGAAAGATACTCATGCAGGCCTTGTTACCTAAGACAGAATTTCTGTTCTCAAAATCGTGTAATTGTAAAATGTAAAAAGAGAGAAAAATGCAAATAGAATTTAATGCCCCAACGATTGATAAAATGGTAAAAGATATTGCTATTCAATTAATGATAGCCGCTCAAACAGCACCTAAGGGTAGAGGTGTGGACACCTTGAAATTTCTTGTTTTGACAGGTGATGAAAAGGACGAATTGGCGACCATGATGGACAAAATCGCTTGTAGGGACAATGTGGATTTTTTTGCTCGAGACGCAAAGAATATTCGTGCTTGTTCTGCCGTTTTGCTTATCGGTACAGACAATTCTGTTAGAGGTTTGAATTGTGCTTTGTGTGGCCATGCTACTTGTTCGCAAAAGCCTTCTACTCAGCCTTGTGTATTTAATGAGGTGGATTTGGGAATTGCTATCGGTTCAGCAGTCTCGTCTGCAGGTATGTTCAAAATTGATAATAGGGTGATGTATTCGGCAGGAAAAACGGCAATAGAAATGAATTTGATGGAAAAAAATATCACAACAATCTTTGCAATTCCACTCTCAGTAACGGCAAAAAGTATTTTTTATGACAGAAAATAAAAATATTTTTCACTGAAAATAAATTTATTATTTTGTACTTTGATTTTTTTTTACAAAATGATATAATTGTTTTAAAAAAAATTATACCTTTGCAAAACCAAGAGGGGAGCTTAGCTCAGTTGGTTTAGAGCATCTGCCTTACAAGCAGAGGGTCATAGGTTCGACTCCTATAGCTCCCACAATTTTATGATTTTGTTGTTTTTTTTGAGAGAAAATTTTCCTTAATAGTAAATTTCTCTCTTTTTTTTACTCGTTTTTATCTGCAAATTCAGAACATCAAAAAATATTTTGTAGTAGCAATAATAAAATGTAATGTTTTTTCGTTACAATATTTTAAATATTAATGTAAGGATTTTTCAAAAACACAAGTATGAAATTATCGCAATTTAAATATCATTTACCTCAAGAGTTGATTGCTTCATATCCGTCAGAAGAAAGAGATGAGGCAAGGCTAATGGTTATAGATAGACGTACAGGTACATTTCAGCACAAAGTTTTCAAAGATATTTTAGATTATTTGGATGAGGATGACGTGTTGGTCAGAAATGATACACAAGTTTTTCCTGCTTTGCTCAATGGTCAAAAAGAAAAAACAGGCGCCAATATAAATGTTTTTCTTTTGCGTGAACTTGATGAGGAAAGTCGCTTATGGGATGTCTTGGTAGATCCTGCCAGAAAAATCAGAATCGGGAATAAATTATATTTCGGAGATGGTATATTAGAGGCAGAAGTGATTGACAATACCACTTCAAGAGGGCGAACTCTTCGTTTTTTGTTTGATGGATCTCATGATGATTTTAAAAAAACATTATTTGAATTAGGAAAGACACCTATTCCTGATGCCATTCAACGTATTAGAGCAATAGTGCCAGAAGATAAAGAATATTATCAGACTATTTATTCTAAAAACGAGGGTGCAGTCGTGGC
>CALAVA010000107.1 GCA_937892025.1 uncultured Bacteroidales bacterium | reverse complement strand
GTGCTCCTTCACTAAAGAGGCATGCTTTTTCTTTTTCTCCCGAAGGGGTTTCAGTGTAAGCATTTCCGTCTGCCAAGTTGCTTGCTGTTTTTGTTATAATATAGGTGCGTCTGCCGCTACTCGGTGTAGTTGTTGAGCCTTGAATATTAATGGCAGCACCATTGCTATGAGTTATACTCACTCCGTTCAGTTCAATGGCTTGGACGGATGTACTATATAATTTAAAACAGCCGTTTGTTGTCGTTCCAGACAATTCATATTTTACGACGTCGCTTCCTGCGTTGATAATAGTAACATCATTGCCATTGATATTGACGGTAAAATCACTTGTTGCCCCGGTTACCACAGCCTCGGCACTTGTAGAATAGACCACTGTTATAGAACGGTCAAAGTCAATATTGTCCACATCATCTGTAGTGGTATTGGTAACATAAAAAATATCGTCTTTTCCACACCCTATCAAAACAACACTCAACAAAAAAATACATAGCAGTTGAATGGAGTGCTTTTTTTGTTTGTTAGCCATTATAGATTTCATAAAAGGGAGTTTTTAATTTGCTTGCAAAAATAACATTTTTTTAAATACATCTTGCTCAAATTGAGCAAATGAGATTTCTTCCGATTTAAGAGGGAAAAATATGAATAAAAAAACGTACCTTTGCAAAAAATCATATCTATGTTAAAGCAGTATTTAAAAACCACCTTTCTTCTTATTGTATGCTTGGTAAGCTATTCTATGTTGGGTTGGTCTCAAAAGAGCATTTCAATGAATAAAGCAGAGCCTATTCACACACGCATTTTATTTATTTTTGATGCTTCTAATAGTATGTGGGGTGATTGGCAAAGCGACAAGAAGATACATATAGCCAATCGTTTGTTATCAAAAATGATAGATAGTCTTGAGCAATATTCAGGTGTAGAATTGGCGTTAAGGGTTTATGGTCATCAGAAGGATTTTCGTTTGTATGATTGTAACGATACTAAATTGGAAGTACCTTTTGGTCCCAACAATTTTGAGCGGATTAAACAGAAGTTAAAATCAATTTCTCCCAAAGGGACAACTCCTATAGGTCAATCCTTATTGGCTGCTCAATATGATTTTCCCTCCACCGAAGATGTAAGAAATGTCATCATTTTGATAACCGATGGGATAGAAGAATGTCAAAGCGACCCGTGTGAAATATCTCGCAGTTTACAACGTCAGGGGATTATCCTAAAGCCCTACGTTATTGGTTTGGGAAAAGATTTCAGTTTGGATCTCAGTTGTATCGGCACTTATATAGATGCAACAAGCGAATCGGCTTTTGACAAGGCTTTGACGGTGATAGTAGAACAGATATTTAATAAGACCACCTGTCAAGTGAACTTGATAGATGCCAACGGCAAGCCCATAGAAACCAATATGCCCATCAGTTTTTTTGACGAGAAGGACAATAATTTGATGTATAACTACATTCATACGATGAACGCTCGTGGTGTGCCTGACACATTGTTATTAAACACGATGCTTTCGTATCGCATAAAAGTACATTCGTTGCCACCCGTAGAAGTTTCTGGTGTAAAATTGAACGTTGGCACTCATAATATCATTCCGATAGATTTGCCTCAAGGGAGTTTGTCTGTAAAATCAGTTACCAAAAACTCACGTTATCAATATGTGCCTGTCATTGTTCGGAAGCAAGGCGAGCAAGAGATTGTCAATGTGCAATATTTTAATCAAATCGAAAAATATCTTGTAGGCAAGTATGATTTGGAGATATTATGTTTGCCACGCTTATATATTAATGATGTAGAAATCAAACAGAGTTCTACAAGTAATATCAAAATACCGGACCCTGGTGTTGCGATTATCAAAAAGGGCAATCTTGGTTTTGGCAGTCTATTTGTTGTGAGAGATGGCCACGATGAATGGATATATAATTTACGGAACGAAGACTCTTCAGAATCCATTCTCTTGTTACCCGGCAATTACAAGGTTGTTTTTAGAGAGGGTTTGGAGTATCAGACAACAAAGACGAAAGAAATCACCTTTGTTGTTAAATCAAACACCACAAGTACGGTCAATGTTTCACAATATTAATTATTATGGGGAAGAGCAAAAAACATTTTATAATAGAAGATTTATTGATTAGCGATGCCGGTTCAGAAGGCATTTGTGTTGGGAAATATGATGGGCAAGTAGTTTTTGTGTCCAATGTTGTTCCCGGAGACATTATCAATGCCGAAGTTTATAAGAAGAAACACTCCTATTATATGGCTCGTCCTTTGGAGATAAAGGTATATTCTCCTCAACGTGCGACACCGCTTTGCGAACACTTTGGGGTCTGTGGCGGTTGCAAATGGCAAAACATGCAATATGATTCACAATTGCGATATAAGCAAAAGCAGGTTTTTGACAATTTTAGCCGTATTGGAAAATTCGATTTTCCGGCTCTTTCTCCCATACTTTCTTCTGAGAACATCTATGCTTATCGCAACAAAATGGAATATACTTTTTCAGATAAGAGATGGTTGTCTATTGAAGAGATGGAGAACAAAGAATTGTTCAATCTCAATGGTTTGGGTTTTCACCTTTCGGGTATGTATGACAAGGTTCTTGACATTCATTATTGTCATTTGCATACGAGAATGGGGAACGAGATTCGGAATGCCATAAAATCCTTTGCTATCCAAAACGGGCTATCCTTTTATAATGCTCGCAACCATGAGGGTTTGCTCCGCAACCTTATCATCAGACATTCTGTTTGTGGAGACCTGATGGTGATTGTAGTTTTTGCCTACAAAGATAAATATTTGTCCATGTTGATGGATTATATTAAAGTCAATTTTCCGCAAATCACCTCATTGATGTATGCCATCAATGACAAGTTGAACGATAGTCTAAGCGATGTATGCGTACAACTCTATGCTGGAAAAGCATACATGATAGAACAGATGGAAGAGTTGTTGTTCAAAGTTTCTCCACAAGCCTTTTATCAGACCAATGCTTCCCAAGCCCTCAAATTGTACCAAACGGCACGGGCTTTTGCCAAGATAGAGCCACATCATATCGTTTATGACTTGTACACAGGCACGGGTACCATTGCTTTGTTTGTTGCCCGACATGCCCAAAAGGTTATCGCTGTAGAATATGTTGCCTCTGCCGTGGAGAACGCCAAAGAAAACGCTCGCCTAAACCATATTGACAATGCCCATTTTTTTGTCGGTGATATGGCCAAAATATTTACCGATGAATTTATCCAACAAAATGGACACCCCCATGTAATCATCACAGACCCGCCACGTAATGGTATGCACCCAGAGGTTATTGCACAAATATTAAAAATTAAACCACATAGAATCGTCTATGTAAGTTGCAACCCCGCTACACAAGCCAGAGATATAGCCCTAATGAACCCACTCTATCAAGCAAAAGCCATACAGCCCGTAGATATGTTTCCACAAACACATCATGTAGAAAACGTCTGCCTATTGGAACTGAGAGCCACTCTATGAGTTGTGGTAAGTGTTAAGTGTTAGGTGTTAAGTGTTAGGTGTTAGGTGTTAGG
>CALAVA010000106.1 GCA_937892025.1 uncultured Bacteroidales bacterium | reverse complement strand
CCTTGGCATAAGAGGTCGTTTCTGCCTGATATTTCTGTTTTTATTCCAAAAGTTTCTATAGCTTTTTGAATGACAGCAAATTGTTTTTTGACATCATAATATTGTTTGGGAACAATAAAAGAGAAGTTAAGGTTGCCATTATCATGATAAACAGCACCACCGCCAGTTAGCCTTCGCATGACATGCCCACCATCGGCTAATAGCGTATCTATATTACATTCAGCGTAAGGGTTTTGATGTAGCCCGATAACGACAGTTTGGTGATTCTTCCACAGATACATTTCAACTGTATCGGCATTGTTGTGGCTTACCAAATGTTGCTCAACCGCCAAGTTTAAAAATGGGTTTTGTTGATTGCTGACAATAATTTTTGTTTTCATCACATTCGTTTTTTTGTTAATCATGAGAAAGTAGTTGTGCTTCTAAAGTGGCAATGTCTTCAATTTTTCCCATATCCATCCAGAAGCCGTATTGATGTTTATAAGTGGCAATCTTTTCTGTTGCAGGTATTTGGAGATATAGGTCTATAATGGAAAAAACATTTTCTGTGGGCATATACTTAAAAATTGCAGGTGAAATTACTTGTATACCACTAAAGGCAACAGGTTGCAGTTGTTGGCAATGTTTGTCCTTAATAATTGTACGGCTGTCGGTTTTGAGGTTGATTCTTCCACAGAGTTCTTGTTTTTCGTCAATAAGTAGGTATCTATAGCTTTGTCGTTCTCTGACGGCTAATGTGGCAATGGCTTTGCTTTGTTTATGCTGGGCATACATTTCGTGGAGATTGATATTGCTGATAATATCTACATTATGGACAAAAAAAGGTTCTTGAGTGTCAAAAAATGTCATAGCCCGCTTCAGTCCACCGCCTGTATCCAAAAGTTGTTGCCGTTCATCTGAAATACAAATAGGGATAGAAAAATGTTTTTCTGCAATAAAATTGATAATTTGCTCACCAAAATGATGAATATTGACAATGATTTCAGTTACTCCAAAAGAAATGAGATTAAGGATACATCTTTCTAATAAACTTATTTTTCCGACTTCTACTAATGCTTTGGGACGTTCGTCGGTCAAAGGTTTTAGGCGGGTTCCCAAACCTGCTGCAAATATCATGGCTTTCATTTTATTAAATTTTTGTATGTTTGTTTTTGCTGACGAAATTGTTTGGTCATAAATAATTTGTTAAATAAGTCATCATTCATATTATTGCTTAATCGCATGATAGAATAGGTGATGACAAGGGCGAATATAAACCTAAAAACGATAATTCCTGTCCAATGTCCTCCCATAGAAAGCATAAGAATAGTGTCTTCAAATATAGAGTGAAATAGTCCTAAAAGTGTCATGGCATAGAATATGTCTTTGGCTTTTACTGTCGGATTTTTTACTTCTTCGACAATAAGACCACCACCATAGGCAATGCCCATGCTTAAACCGATGATGGTCAAAGGAAGCATAGTGTTGCTAATGCCTAACCATGACAATAGGGGCGACATTAGTTTGTTGAGCCATTGTAATAAACCTGAAACTTCCAATAGTCTTATGAGACTTACAAGAACGAATATAATACAAATAATTATACCATAGTTTTTTAGCTCATTGAGTATCCAACTTTTCCAAGATGTGTCTGTAATGGTGAAAATGTGAGTAATGCCTATAGGTGTTTCTAAATAATGAAAAAGATTGTATATTTTTGACAAGAGAAAACCTGCCAAAATACCAAATCCGAAACGAATACAAAAAGAGACAAAAACCTTAACACCTGTTTTGCGGGCAATACCTAATTCTATAGGGAATGTGTGGGCTATCAGTATCATGGTTAGCAACGTCGTCATTTGTGCCGATGTGAGAGGCTCGGACAAGGATGGATAAATAGAAAATAAGCACAATAGTCCTCCATAGATATTGACGACAAGGGCGGTCAGCCATACCAAAGCCGTTTCAGCGGGCAAGCCAACCACTTGCATAATGGGGGATAATATAGAACTGAGGTAAGGAAGAATATCCGTTTGTTGTATAAGACGGATAAGAATGGATATGGGAATCATTATGCTAAATAATGTCCATGCAGATTTCCCAGTCTTACGAATGCAATATTGCAAGTTAGAAATGAAAAACTTCAATGATTATGCCTTTCCTTTTTGTCTATATAAAACTTTATGAAAACGAATATAGACGAAATGTGAAATGCCATTCCGCCTATAAAAGTAAGGTTGTTATCGGTTTACATTAGTGTTTTGAATTGGCGACAATGCCCAATTTGGCAAGTATTTCGTCATTGATGTCAAATTTTGCATCTGCATAGACAATAGTCATATCGCCTGCTTTGTCAAAAACAAAAGCAAAGGCTCGTTCTCTAGCATATTCTTCTATGGCAGTGAAAACCCTATCTTGGATAGGTTTGATTAGTTCTTCACGTTTCTTGTATAAATCGCCATCTGTTCCGAAACGTTTTTTTTGTAATTCTTTGGCAGCATTTTCGGCCGCAATAATTTCCTCTTGTCGTTTCACCTTGGCATCTTCGGGCAACAAAATAGCATCTTGCTGATATTTGCGGTACATTGCATCTATTTCTGCAAATTTTGACTCTATTTCTTTTTGCCAATTGAGACTCAAACGATTAAGCTCGGCTTGGGCTTCCACATAACTCGGCATATTGTTGAGAATATAGTCAGAATCAATGTAAGCATATTTCTGACCAAAAGACAATTGGCTGCAAATAAGTAACAGCATACATGCGAACAATACTTTTTTCATACTAAAACTCTTTTTTTGGTTTTTATAATTAGATTAATCAATTGTTTTTCCTATGGAAAAATGGAATTGGGATTTATTTGCGGAGGTGTTGCCCGGAACATCGTCAAAGCCATAGCCCCAATCTAATCCAAGCAAGCCAAACATCGGCAGATAAACCCTAACGCCAACACCAGCCGAACGATACATGTCAAATGGTTGATAACTTTGTAGGCTATTCCACGCCTTGCCCGCTTCTACAAAGCCTAATATAAATACTGTTGCAGAAGGATTTAAGGTAATGGGGTAGCGTAGTTCTAAAGTAAATTTTTGATAAAGGACACCACCACCATCGGGCGACAAGGATTCATCGCTATAGCCTCGCATAGCAACTATTTCCCTGCTATCGTACATATACGTGGAGGTCATGCCACTACCGCCTAAATAAAACCGTTCAAACGGAACTACACCAAGTTTTTTGTTATAGGCTCCCAATAAACCAAACTTAGCACGAATACTTAATACCAAATTCTCTATAATATTTATATATTGGGCTATATTAAATTTCCATTTATGAAATTCCAACCATTTAAATTTTTCTGCCTCTGTTAGTGTACTATAATTTTTATTGCTGAACAAGGAGTAGGGAGGGGTTACTTGTACGCTAAACAACATTTCTGAACCATTGCGAGGATAAATAGGAGCATCTACAGAATTTCGCCCTATGGCAAAAGTATAACTGATGCCATTAGACCTGC
>CALAVA010000105.1 GCA_937892025.1 uncultured Bacteroidales bacterium | reverse complement strand
TAATTTTTTGTTGTTGTCCCAAAGCATTAAAGAGTTCTACTTTTTGGCACTTAATGCCGTACACAGCAATTCTATTCTTAGCAGGATTGGGATAAACGGATACCTGTATAGGTTGAGGTTCTTTCATTGAAACCATATTGCTATCAGATTTAAAGAAAGCAAATATTTCTTCAAAATAGTCTATATCATTATCAGGTTTTTCATACCATGTATGCTGTCCATTGTTTACCTTAATAAAAGCCACCTTTGTGCTACCGAGACCATTGCTATAATCATCACGTTCAAAGGTTAAACCATCATCGGCGATATTATCATAGACAAAATGTGTTGGTGTTGTATTGCAATGATTGTTTGTTACCCAATAATTTACCATATCTTCTGCACTAAAACCCGCAGAAACAGAGATGTTAATGGAATTATAAGTATAGGTCAAATTACCATTATAATTGACAACCTCATCGGCTGTACCATGTATATGCAAAACAGAAACAGGCACTTTTGGTGTTTGTCCCTTTAAAGGATTTGCCAATGTACCACTAACAGAAGCAATGGCTTTGATGATAGAGGTAGGTTGTTCTACCGCTAAACGCTGACACATAAAACCGCCTAATGAGAAACCTGTAAAATAAACCTTGTTGTCTATATTATACATGGCTTTCATTGTATCAACCAAAGACAACAAAAATCCCATATCATCGGTGTGCTGCCCGGGAACTATTGAAACGGGAATAGACATGATACCTATTTGAAATGTTGTATCTATTCTCGCACCGGCATTCCACACCGTTCCTAAAGGAATAGTACCAATTATGCTTATAGTAGCAGTATCTTCCAAACCTTGTGGCAAAACAAAGATAGTGTTTGTGGTATCGGCCATGGTTTGAAAATCAAATGTCGTACACAAATCTTCGACAAATTGTCCCCAACCATGCAACATAAAAAAGATAGGTATTGGAGTGTTGGAATTATAGGTTTGAGGAACATACAAAGCATATTCTCTATCCACTCCATCATGTTTGATAGTGTGCATAGTTACTTGTGCCGACAAACGACACATTATAAACAAAAATACAAAAAACAAAATTTTTTTCATACTATTATTCTTCTATTATTAAAACTTATTTTCCTTATTCATCTCAAGAAACGCTTTCACGGGATTGGCATATATGATCAACAATTGTTGTTTCATTTTGAAAAATACCACATCATCAATATTGGCACGTTTGCGAATATGTTGCATAAAATCACGTTTGTGCATATCGGTGTAAAACTCTTGAAAACGATTGGTGTTATTGACAATATCGTAGGCTATATAGTTATTGGGCCACAAATGATAATTGGCATACATTTGTTTGTCTATTAATGAACAAACATACTGAAATTTTTCATTGTCGCAAGAGAACGCCAAACTTTCATCAATATCGGCATTGATAACATGACCAAAATGCAAATGCACTTGACTTTTATAGTCAAAAATACCCGCAGACATACTTTGAAAATCTTCTTCTGGGGTTTTTACATATTTTTTATTCTTTTTTGTCAGAATAATTTCTCTGGCTTTCAAATTATCGCAAGGTTCAAACTCGTATGAAATAGTCAAAGGAACAATATTTAATTCTTTTATACTATTATATATATTAGTACTTTTATTGCTACTGCACAGCATTTTGAGGACACTTTGTTGTGTTTTGTCGCAACCATCTTTTGTCCTGCCATTTCGTTGGGCAATCCACACTGAATTGGTACTATTAACAACATTGGTACGGATATATTCAGAAACGAGTTTGGAGTTCATTACCATTTCTCTTGGTGTGCCATTGCGGGTGATGGTAAACATATTGCACACTTTGGCAACATCGGTCAATATTTGGGAGGATAATAGATTGTCCCCAATGCAACTAAGGCAAATATTATCGTTTTGAGAGTTTAGAAATATTTGCAAAATAGCAGAATCCATAATAATATCCCGATGGTTGGCAATGAAAAGATAACACTTATTTTTATCCAATTGGTCATATCCGCTTACTGTCCAATTGTCAATACTACGTTCAATAAGGTTTTTACATATCGGCACAAAAATTTCAGTCTGAAACTCTTGGATAGTTTCTACTCGTTTAATTTTTTTTATCAATATATTTAAGGGTATCTCTGGGATAAAATTGACCAAAGAACTGATAAAGCCCTTATTTTTCAACAATCGGTTGATGGCCATGGGCAATTCTTCATCTTTGTATGGCCGTATTTCAATAAATGGATCTGACTTTTGCATGATTTATCGGTAATCTATAAATGTAATCATTAACAATGTGTTGTAATAGTTTAGTTTTTCCATAATGTATATATGGTTGTTTTTAATTTTAACCTCAATAGGTTTACCTTTGATAAGTGTAATGTATCGCCCATTTTTCGGCAATAGTTGTTCTCCGTCAAACAGACCATAGACACCCTTTGTTCCATTTTTAATAGCAAAGGCTGTAATTGTGTAAGCATATCCCAACATTTTGTTGGCATTTCTAATATCGCCTGCTTCCAAAGTTCTCCTAATGCGTGAAGAACTAATAGGCTCTCCTTTATAATATTGTGCTGCTACTTGTATTAATTGCAGGTTAGAAAACTCCTCCAATTGCTTAATAGCATTTAAATTTCCATCTCTATTGTGTCCGAAAGTGTTATTATAGCCCATCACTAAAGTATGTAGGCAGAAATGTTGTGATAAGGTTTCCAAAAAAGAAACATAGGTCATGGCGGCAATTTGCTTATTAAATGGCAAATACAATATCTTGTTGATGCCCAAAGTTGAGAAATGTTTTTCTTTTTCTATGATGCGACTAAGTTTTTTAAAATGGAAATCTGGATTTATGACTTCACGTGGGTGTGTAATAAAAGATATAACCAAAGATTTTCCTTTTAAACGCTCAGCCTCGGCAACGGTTTTTTGCAGTATAGCGACATGTCCTCTATGTACGCCATCAAATGACCCAATAGTTGCCACTATTTTGTCCCGCTTGTTTATGCGTTCTATGTCAAAATATCTTTTCAATGGGCAAACAATTTATTCCTCAAGCAAACTATCTTCATCACTTATATTAAAGGTGGCTGCGATTTCTTCAGCACTCATACCCAAATATTTCAAAGAAAGTTGAGCATCTGTAACCAAATTATCTTCAGGATAATGATTGATAAAATACTCATAAGCAATTTTGGCAGAATCCAAATTGTGAAGAATATTGTCGTAAGTAAAGGCTTTGTAAAAGCAGGCCTCGCCATTCTTTTCAAAATTAGGATAAGTGTTTACCAATCTATCAAAATCACGAATGGTCTCATCTCCATGTCCTATTTTCAAATGTAAAATTGCAACCCGAAACAACATTTCTGGTGCCAAACTATCTTGAGGATAATCTTTGACAAAAGTATAATATTTGTCTCTTAGCGTTGCTATTTCTTGAGGGGAAGATTGTGCGTTGATTTGTTCTTCTAATTGAGCAATATTTTTCAGTTGTTTTTCTGATGACAATTTGCATGATGCCAACAAAACAATGAGCATATAGGCAAAACTTATTTTAAAAAAATATTTGATTTTCATATTATTTTGTTTTATATTTCACTTGCATTTTTCCACGAGTAATATCATTGAGTTTCCCTTTGAGCAATGTGCGTTTTAGGGGAGAGATACGGTCTATAAACGTTTTTCCTAAAATATGGTCATATTCATGTTGAATAACCCTTGCGGGCATTCCGTTGAAGGTTTGCTTATGAAACTGAAAATGTTCATCAAGATATTCAATTGTGATACTTTCTTTTCTTACCACATTTTCATTTATACCGGGTACACTAAGGCAGCCTTCGCAAAAAACGGCATTTTCACCAAATCGGTCAACTATCTCTGCGTTGATAAAAGCCATTTTTACAGGCTCAACACCTTCATCTTCCATTTCAATGGTATCAATCACAAACACATTGATAGGCAAACCTATTTGTGGAGCAGCCAAACCACAACCACGAGCATGATACATAGTTTCAAACATATCGGATACCA
>CALAVA010000104.1 GCA_937892025.1 uncultured Bacteroidales bacterium | reverse complement strand
CCCCAATCCCCAATCCCCAATCCCCAATCCCCAATCCCCAATCCCCATAAATACTGCATATAATATATTATATTTTAAGTTATTTTTAAAATATTTTTTTTAAATTCCAAATTTTCTGTTATATAAATTAAAAAAATGTCAAAAAATAAAATTCAAGCTAAAGATATACTAATTAAAACTCAGCAAGAAAGAATAGTGACATTGACTTATGAAAATTATAAATTAATGAAAGAGAAATCACAATTAGAAAGCCGTTTGAAATATTATCTTTCAAACGAAGAAAAATTGCATAAAGCAAATAAAAAAATAGAAGAATTAAACAAAAAATATGAAGATTTTTTTAACGAAAAAGAAAAAGAACTAAATGATTTTAAGGCAAAATATGATAAATTAGCACATGAAAAAGAATATGAATCACAAAAATATAATACAAATATTTCAATTTATAACCAAAAAATGAGTTTAATACATCATACAGAAATGGAAAATGAAATATATAGAGATGAAGTAAAAGAATTGAAAGAAGAAAATGAGCAATTAAAAAATGCTGTAAAAAAAAGATTGGAAAGTTTAAACATAAAAAATACTTTAAAATATAATGATTTAAAAAAGAAAATGATAGAGCATTTAAATGAGGCAAAAAAAAATGTATCGAAATTAAACTTAAACTATATGGATATTAACAGCAGAATTTCATTTTTACAAAATCATGAATTGATCAAGCAAATAGAAAACCTAAAGCAAAACAATGAAGAACTATTAGAAATCAACAAAGTTCTAAACAAGCAAATCTCAGACTTAAAAAACGATATTGAAATTCATAAAAAAATAGAAATAAATTTGGTTTTAAAAATAAAAGCAAAAGAAAAAGAAGCCAAAGAAAATCAAAAAGAATCAAAAAAGAAGAAAAAATGCATATCATTAAATAAATATAATAGCACAATGTTTTCCAATAATGTTAATGACAAAAGTAGTTCACTTTCACCATTAACTAATAATTCATCTAATCTTGCCAAACTGAATTCAAGTGATTTAAAAAAAAATGATTTAATAAATAAGATCGCTTATCAAGATAGTTTAATCAAATACTTAAAAAGAGAAAATAATTTTACTAAATTGACATCGAAATCTTTGACTTCATATGATAATATGCTATCAAGCAAAGAAAAAGAAAATAATTTCTCAAATAGGGATTCAAGGAATCATGTATCTATGACTAGCGGGCCAGAAATGAATTATATTAAATATAATAAAATAATTAAGGACAAAAATGAACAAATTGAAAATTTAAAAATAAAAATAGATAGCTTAAATCATAAAATAAATTTAAATTTCGATAAATATAAAGGATTATTCAAATTCTTAGAAGAATGCTTAAATGACTTTTTCAATGATGAAGAAATACAAAATATCAAGAATGTAAATATTAATATGGAAAGTATTAGAAAGTTTGATTTTAATGATTTTAACAAAGAAGAAAAATATAGTATATTTATATTATTAATGAATTATTTGAAACCATTGCTAAATTTTAATTATAAAACAAATAGTTTTGGAAATTCTTTATTTAAGACAAATATAAATATAATTAGTAAAAGCAACAATTCTGCCAAAAATTATTTAAATAATCGTTATCCTTCCCTTTCTTTTGGTGAAGTGTCAGAAGTGATAAGTCATACTAATAGTCAAAATGAAAACGTATATTATGTTTTCAATTTCAAAAATGGAGGTTTTGTGATGGTGGCCGCCGATAAAAGAGTTAATCCTATTTTGGCTTATTCTCCAGAAAACAATTATCAAGAAAAGGTGCCAGCGGTAGAAGCATTTGTTTCTGCTTATGAGGCTGAAATTACAGACGTGAAAGCCGAAATTTTTCAACCCGATGCAAATGTCTCTGCCAAATGGGCTGAATTAGAAGAAGGTAAAATAAGAAAAGATATAGTAGGTCCCGACAAAATATTATTGACTTGCAAATGGAATCAAGATAAATATTACAATGCCCTTTGTCCCTATATGGTTGAAAGCGAATTGACGGAAGCACAAGATGCCGGCGTTACACTTTCCACGTATGATTATCATGTGCCTAATGGTTGTGTGGCATTGGCAATGGCTCAAATTATGTACTATCATAGATACCCAAGGAAAGGTTCTGCTTCTCATCAGTACACTACTACAAAATATGGAAAGTTGAGTGCCAATTTTGCTAATACTCAATATGATTATGAAGCTATGACTGATAATGTTTATGGTTATAGCGATGCTGTAGCACGTTTGATATATCATTGTGGAGTAGGTGTTAATATGGGGTATAATGGCAAAGGTTCTGGGGCAAGTTGGAAGGAGTGTCTTAGTGCTTTTAAAAGTTATTTTTCTTATAAAAACGCAGTACATTATGACAGATATTTATACGCAGATAATGTTTGGTTTGATATGTTAAAGACACAAATAGATTCGGGATGGCCTGTTTATTACCATGCATGTACGGCCGCAGGAGAGCAAGTGCGTGATGGGTGTCATGCTTTTGTTATTGATGGTTATCAACAAGATAATGCCGACAATTTTGTCCATATCAATTTCGGTTGGGCTGGAAGTAACGATGGCTTTTATACCTTATCCACAATGGGTACTACTCGCACAGGTTATTATACCTTAAATAGTGGTGCAATAATGAATTTAAAACCTTTGAATGAAGAAGAAAATTTCTTTACAGGTACAGATACTTTGACAGCCAATTTTGGTTCTTTTAATGATGGTAGTGGTCGTTTGCCCTACAAAAGCAATACCAATTGTTCGTGGTTGATTTCTCCGCAAAATGGTCTCGGAGTAAATCAAATTATCTTAAAGGTTTCAGCCTTTGAAACAGATACGATAAATGATTATGTGCGTATTTATGCAGGCAAAACAGCAACAGGAACTCCTATAGCAACACTTTCAGGCAAAATAGCCGCAGGAACAACCTATACCATAAATGCTTCAGAGGCTTTTGTGCAGTTTGTAAGTAATGGTTCTACCGAAAAAGACGGATTTACCTTTACATACACTTCAACAACTTCTTCGTATGGACAATGTAATTCAAATATCAATCCAACTACATTGACAGATAATACAGGAACAATAACCAATATAGGTACCACACCTTATTATAATTCAAATATTTGTAATTGGCTTATTATGCCGACAATTTCTGCTACAACCAAAAAGGTTGGTATTGTATTCACCAAATTTAATTTGGGCAAAGGAGATTGGATAGAAATATACAAAGGAGCCAAGAACACAGGTGGTACAAGAAACTATACACAATGGGGGCAACATAGATTTACAGTAGAAGAACCCCCTGTTTTAGGACAAGTTTATGAAGTGGATTTTCAAGGTGCCTATGTGAGATTTTTTGCTGATAACAAAGATAATGCAAGTGGTTTTGAATTACAATGGCATGGTGATGTCGGAATAAGAGAAATAAATGCAGGAATGACTACATTGAATATTTATCCCAATCCTGCTAATAACATATTAAACGTTGAAATTGAAACCGAAGAATTAGAAAATGTAACCTTAACCCTTTGTGATATTTTGGGAAAAGAACTAAAAACACAACAAATTTCTGCCATGCAAGAAATTTCAACATATCGTATAGATGTTAGCGATTTGGCAAAAGGAATGTATCTTTTAAGGGTAAAAACCAACAAGGGAATAACTACAAAGAAATTCAACAAGCAATAAATATATATATTGTTGTTTTATTAAAAAAAATACCGTTTTTTCATTTCTATGGATATTTGCTTTAATGCAAATATCCTTTTTTTATAGGATAGCGAAAAAATGCAAAAAACAAACTAATTGGGATAGAAAAATATCAAACAGATTTTTTATATCTTTGCAAATAATCTTTTGTGTAAAGATGAATGTATTAATTCTTGCCAATAAAATGCCATATCCTCTCAAAGATGGTGGAGCGATAGCAACCTTTTCATTATTGTCTGCCTTGCAAAGAAATGGTGTATGTATTGATATTTTGGCAATGAATACTTCTCTGCATTTTGTGAAAATGAATAAAATTCCTAAAAACCTAACCGAAAAGTTTCGGTGGTATGCAGTGGAGGTGGATACGAAAATTCGTTTGAAAAAAATGCTCAAGAATTTTTTCTTTTCATCACAACCCTATAATGCACAGCGTTTCATTTCTATTGATTTTGACAAAAAACTAAAAGACTTGTTGCAAAACAGACATTATGATGTCGTTCAATTGGAGGGATTGTATCTTTGTCCTTATATTCAAACAATTAGAACATATTCTCGTGCAAAAATCGCTTTACGTTCTCATAATATAGAAAGTGAAATTTGGAGACGCTCTGCCCAAAAGGAAAAAAATATCTTAAAAAAAATATACAAGCAAAATCTTTCCAAACGCATAGATAAGTTTGAACATCGTTTTTTGAATGTCTATGACATGTTATTACCTATAACACAAATAGATGCAGAAAAATTCAAACAAATGGGAGCAACTGTTCCTATGCAGGTTGTTCCTACGGGTATAGATATGGATAATCCATTATTTGAGATTGATAATCAAAGAATTAAAAGTTATTACACATCATATAAACATGGAGAGAAAATATATATTGTATCTGGTGCCATTAATTCATTTAAAACACAAATTCAATATGATTTATACTATTTAGATATATGTACTCCAGATGAAGCTATTTTATTTCCTGCAAATTTAGGAGAAATAATATTATCAGGCAAACCTTATGAAACAAATTATGAGTTAAATATTAATAAATCTGAAAAATGTATATTATTATGCTCTGAAAAAATATCTAGAAGAAGTTATTATATAATAGATAATTTAATAAAGAAAGACTATTTTATAAATTACTTTTTAGATAATTTACCAGTGGGATTATCAAAATCATATAAGCTTAAAAATAATACTATAAACAATGAAATAAGATTTGATAGAGGAATACCATTAGGATATATTAGAAATAATATTACATATATTTATAATTATTATAAAATTATTATTGAATTAAACAAACAAATAATTTATGATGATATGGATAATGAACAAATAGAATATAATATAATAGGCTTCTATATAGAACCTTTCAGCATAAAAATTAATGATACTAATAAATGCTCCAAAAAAAGCTTGACATCAGAAAATCAAATATTGAGAAAAAATGAAGAAATTTATTTTTATTATGATGTAAACTATATATATACTAATACAACATATGATGAAAGAATTAATAAATATTATATTTCATCTAATTCAATACACTGGAATAGCATTAGTATTGGTTTAAGTATAATAATTTTTTTAACAATTATTTTAGTTTATATATTTTTTCATTCAATAAAAAGTGTAAAAGAAATTAATAATAATAGAGTAATATCTGATGAAGAAATAAATGAATATGAATGGAGAAGCATATCATTGGATGTTTTTAGAAGTCCATGTTATAGTTATTTATTAGCATCAATTTTCGGTAGTGGTATTCAACTATTTTTTGTAATATTTTATTCTTTATTTTTTGTGAGTATAGGATTATTGAGGCCAAGAAATGGAGGGTCTTATTTTGCCATAATGGTATTAATGTACATTTTTCTAGGTGTAGTTTCAGGATATTCATCATCTCGCTTCTATGCAATGTTCCATGGGAAAAGTTGGATTAAATTAACTTTGATTACAGCACTATTTTTTCCAATGTTTGTCATAATAATATTTTCTATAATTAATTATATATATTTAAAAGAAAATTCAACTACTTATGTAGAATTTAAAGATTTTTATTCATTAATTTCAATATGGGTCTTAACTGCAATTCCCTTGTTATTTATTGGTATAATAATTGGGTCATATAGAAAAAAAATTAACTTTCCTTGCAATATAAATCCTATACCAGAAGTAATCCTTTATGAATCTATACCATGGTATTTAAAACTAAGATATGCTTGGATTCTAACAGGATTTCCTCCTTTTTTTTCAATTTTTGTAGAATTATTTTATATAATGGATTCTTTATGGAAGCAAAATATATATTCATTAAATAAATATTTATTGAGTTCTTTAATTGTACTAATAATCACAAGTAGTGAAATTGGAATTTTGTTTATCTATTTTAATTTATGCAAAGGAGATTATCGATGGTGGTGGAAAAGTTTTTTTGTTGGGGCTTCTCCTGGGATATATATAATATTATTTTCTATTATTTATATTTTTAAAATGGAGCTATTACATATTAATTCCTATATTATTGTTTTCTGCTTTATGTTTTTGTTATCAATTATTATTATACTTATTTGCGGATCTTTAACTCTTTTCTTTACTTTTTTCTTTATTAAAATCATTTATAGTAAAATCAATATTAATTGAAAGGAATTTTATTTAATTATAAAGGTATTATCCCTATATTAGGGGATTGGGGATTGGGGATTGGGGATTGGGGATTGGGGATTGGGGAT
>CALAVA010000103.1 GCA_937892025.1 uncultured Bacteroidales bacterium | reverse complement strand
TATAATATTTTTTTGTATCTTTGCAATGTGAAAACTCAACTAAGTCCAAGCGATAAGTTTGAGTGGAACACACATACATAAAAACGTTGAACTAACGTTTTATCTGCGGTTAACCGAACTTCGCAACTTCGATAACCAACCGCACGGTAAAGCAATAGTTGACGTCCATAATTTCATTATATAGAAGAAGATGCTCAATCTTTCTGTGTATAATATTTGCGTGGGCTTCAATATTGCTTATCCTCGGTTGGTGGGCATTGCGAAGGCCATGGTTAACAGGGTAAGCAAGGTTATAGATTCCCACGTTTTTTTTGTATGATTTCTTTAATAACTTGATTAAGCAAACATTGGGAATCTGTTTGCCATTATTAAAAATTATTCTATTATGAAAGAGAATGTTTTTAAATTGATGCTTTTTGCAGTTTTCTTATTATTACTGCAAAGAGCTAATGCCCAGACACTTACTGTAGGCAGCGAAAACTTTGATGGAACTACAAGTTCTTTCACTTCTAATGGTTGGTCTATTACGACCAATTATGCCTTAAGTGGCACAAAGTCTATGCACGGGAATGTGCCTATATGGACAAACGACTCCATTGTACTTACTTCTCCCATTTATGATTTTTCCAATTATGCTTATGTTATCTTGCGGTTTTCGCACATTTGTAAAGTATCTGTTTATGATATTGCAAGAATAGAATATCGTTTGGACCAAATGGGAACACAAGGTAATTGGACTCCGATACCTACAAGTTCATACGAAGGCACAGGTGTTTTTTCTAATGGACAATTCAATGCTGCAAGTTACTCTGATTGGCAAGTCAATGATAGTATGGCTATCCCTACCAATAGTTGGTGGAAAGAAGAAACTTTTGATTTAACCAATCAAGTTGCTTACGACAAAGCACAATTTCGTTTTGTATTGAAAAAAACGGCGACAACGGCTACGCAGATAAACTACGGATGGTTGATTGATGATTTTAAAGTTATGGCTTCAACCTATGAGGTAAAATCACCTGTGGTAATGTTTCTTTCTTCTTTTAATGACACATTACCATATGTAGGTCCTTATCTGATAAGAGCCAAAGCGGCTACAAGAACGGCAGGGAATATACAAACTCCTTATCTACATTATACTGCCACACACCCTAATTTGGGAACGGTCGTAGATTCTGTATTGATGACTGCTTATAGTGGAGATTCTTTATGGCAAGCATACATTCCTCAATATCCTTATGGAACAAGTATTTCTTATAGCCTTACAGCAAGAGACGCTTATGGCAATGACGCTACTGCAAATAATGCAACACCATTTGTATCCAAAAGATTTAGTAGTATATCTAATGCAGATTCTATCCAAGTGGGAACCTCTCTGGCAGGTGGGACATATTACTGGCCTTTTACCGCTGGCGGAAATGGACTAAACTATGCTCAGCATTTATATAAAAGTGATTTGATTATAAATGATAGTATGCCCAAGGTAATAACAAAAATTGCTTTCTATGCCTCATCTATCAGTACTATTTTACAAAAAAGTTCGGTAGATATTTATCTGTCTCAAACAACACAAAATACCTTATCCTCTTACGAGGACCCTATGCTTAATGGACATTTTTTGGTGTATAGTGGACCTATTGCCATCAAACAAGGTTGGAATGAAATAACCTTTACGGTTCCCTTTCTTTTATATCCCGGACAAAATCTAATATATACTACTTATGACAATAGCATGAATTGTGGAAATTCATCTGTAACTTGGGGATATAACCATACAGGCAATATAAATAGTACCTCTTATTCCGCTACATACTACCGTTCTACGGGGATTGCTTGTAATAATACGGGAATAAATCAAGGTCCCTCTTCATATTTACCGACAACAAGATTCTATTTTGACAATAAGATTGGAGATAGTTCATCTGTATCTATGGTAGATATAGATTTGACGGACACGATAGTCTGTTCTCCCCAGAAAACTACACCTGTTGTTGCAAAATTTAGAAATGAGGGTTCCAAAAATTTGACCTCTGCTGTTTTTGGCTGGGCACTTAATGGCGTCCTACAAAATAGTAACGTGTCATGGAGAGGGAATGTATATTGTGATAATAGCGATACTTTCCAAATCGGTTCTTTTACACCTACTCTGAATGGCTACGATACTATCACAATATGGGTAAATATGCCTAATGGAGTAATAGATACCAATTATTATGATGATACTATTACAAAAATTGTGTACGGCACAGCAGATTTGGAAATGGAATTTACCAAAAAACCTTACAATATAGTATATTCTACAGGTCCATACGACATTGAAGCCAAGATACATTCTCGTATCGGTAATTTACCTACAAATGTACATTTAATATATGTGGTTACAACTGATAATGATACTACGATAGTTAAAGCCGATACCCTTGGCATGAAATATATCGGCGATGATAAATGGCTAACCACTATTCCTTGTATATCTTTTGAGAGTATGGTAAATTATAGCATAACGCTCACAGATACCATGGGCAATATTTGTAATATAGCCGATAGCTATAATATTACCAAAGGTACAGCTACATACGATAAAAAATGGGTCTATGACACCACCCTTGTGGCAGGGTTGGAAATGGGCAATACGGACCGCAATATGTTCCCTTATACCATAGACGGTGGATATAGTTGGTCTCGCAATTTATATTTAGCTAATGAATTGACAGCGGGGACTATCACTAATTTAGCATTCAAATTAGAAGAGTGGGATGATGATGGCAGTGGTGATTCTTTAACAAAACAATACTGCTATATGAAAGTAACCAATAGTACTTCTTTGACAACTACATCTTACGTAGACCCAATAGCGGATGGTGCTACTTTGGTATGGTCTGGCACAATTCCTGATTTGACAGGACTATATGATTACTGGGTAGATATAGAACTCCAAACACCTTTCACCTTGGCAGCAGGCGACAATTTGATTGTTTATTGGATAGACTCATGCAATCGCTACGACAATCATGGGTATAGTTATTGGTGGTATGTAAGTGAGGCTAATAATGACAATTATCCTTATACTACTCATGTTAGGCAGAGCGCAGGCAATGCTAATTTGACCATGCCATCAACGGGAAGCGGAAGTACTGCACGGCCTATTGCTCGGTTCCAATTTGGACATCAGGAAATAGTTGGAGGTAGTACAATTGGTGGATATGTTTATGTGGACACCAACAATTGCAAAAATAACCGTCCTTCAGACGAACATGTAATTGTTGATGATGCAAAATCTATGTGGAGTAGAATAATTTATCCTGCTTCTAAATTACAAGCAGGTACTATTTCAAAAATAGGATTTTATTTGTCAGAGGTTGATGATGGCGGCGGTAGATATGCTCCTGTGGCAAAACCAAACGTTTTTATTTATATGCGTGCGACAACCGATACGGCTATAACATCATCTACGTATGTTCAACCATTTACAGATGGGGCAACTTTGGTATGGAATGGAACAGTTCCCGCTTTTGATGTCAATTGGAAAGATTATTGGTATGATTTTGACTTGCAAAGACCATTTACAATAAATAGTGGGGAAAATCTTCTTGTTTACATTGTAGATAGCAGTTGTATTGGCAGTGGTGATTGTTTTTATATGTGGTATATGAACAATAGCGGTATAGGAGATAGTCGTGTTGCTAGTTGGTCTGGTAGATGTGATTATGCAAATGCTAATGGATACCAAGAGACAAGTCCTGTGGCAAGATTCTATTATAATGGAACAATAGGAGGGTCTTCTAATTCGGGAGATTACGTGTATACAGATACATCTGACTTATTAACCCGTGGAGATGATGAAGCGGTTATTGTTCTGGACGCTTTATCTGGTTGGCAAAAATATCTATATGCCTCTTCTGAATTGAACGGCGGCGGAACAATGAGCAAGATTGGCTTTTATCTAAAAGAATGCGATGGACGTAATGGTACGGGGATAACAAAAAATAATATAAAAATTTACATGCAGGCGGTAACTGATACAACTTTTACCAATGGCAATTTTGTACATCCATTAGCAGAAGGAGCGACTTTGGTTTGGCAAGGAAGTGTTCCAGACCTGTCTCCTTACAGTGGTACTTACTATGATTTTGAATTAGATATACCTTTTACTATTAATGCTGGGGAAAATTTAAAGGTTTCTATTATTGATAGTAGTTGCACCGCTGCTGGCGATGATTATTATTTGTGGTATTCTTCTTATACTAACAACGATACACGTTTGAGCGGAATGTTTTATAGTAGATGTGATTTTCAAAATGCTACAGGTAGACCAGATGACTTGCGACCTGTGGCAAGATTTTACTTTGCCGGAGACAATACAGGATTTAGCGTAAAAGATGCTGTGGCTTTAGAAAATATTATCGCCCCGCGAGAGGCTGTGCCTGTAGGCAATCATCCTATTAGTGTTGTTATTAGAAACAAAGGCACAAACACATTGGATTCTTGTACAATATCTTATTCCATCAATGGCGGTTCTCCAATAGTATATACTTATAGAGGTAGTTTGGAAGAAAATTTTGTGGATACAGTAACCATAGGGACATATAATGGTGTTGTTGGAAATTTTGACAGCCTTATTGTTTATGTATCTTATCCTAATGGCGTTATAGATACACTTACTCTTTTTGACGATACGCTTGTTGTTGCAGTTGTACCTTGTGGTGGAAATTTGTCTGGAACATACATTATTGGTAGTAGTGCAAATGCCCATTTTGCTAATTTTGAGCAGTTCAAACAAACAGTAAAATATTGTGGCATGGGTGGCACAATAAAACTTACCTTTGAAAATGGAACGTATGGCAATCTTGACTTATCAAGTTTTACATCTATAAAAACTGCGACAGACACACTTATTATTACCTCACAAAGTGGCAATGCCGCTGATGTTGTATTTTCAAGTAACGCTAATACCATCAACATTGGAGATAATAAAAATATATATTTACAAGATATAACCATCAACAACACGGGCTATATGGCCTGTGTATATTTGCAGGCTGCTGATAATATCGAAATTGCCAATTGTGCATTAAATGCAAGCTTCTCATCGTTTAGCAATTCTGGAGGCATTGTATTTAATAGTAATGGATCTTATAATTTAGGCAATGTACGTATTTTGAACAATACGATAATAGGTGGACATAGCGGTATTTATATTCAGTTTATGGATATTTCCCAAAATAATAATTGGGCTAATGTAACGATTGTCGGAAATACGATAAAAGATTTTTATTATAACGGAATATATGGCCAATATGGAATATTTGACCGTATTGTCGATAATAAAATTATTTGCGGAATAACGTGGAACCGAATAGTGCGTGGTATTTTGCTAAACCAATCCAAGATAGACACCATTGCACGAAACACAATTACTTTGGAAGGAGTACAAGCATATGGCTATGGTATGTATTTAAGCCAAGTTGCTAACAGAAATGGTGGAAATTATTTTGTGGTAAATAATGAAATATTTAATAAATCCTCAAATAATTATTGGTTTCAAGGCATATACTTAGAGTCTTCCGCCAATATTTATCACAACACGGTTTATGATGTTGCAACTAGTGGTACTCAATATTGTTTACAGTGGAATACCTTCTATGCTAGTTCAATTAAAAACAATATTTTCTACAATGCTACATCAAATGCTCCTGTTTATTTAAATAGTGATCCTCCTACTGGAAATTTAGATTATAATAACTATTTTAATCCAGCAAATTATGCAATATTTCGTAATAACACTCCGTTCTCTTTAACTTCATGGCAAAGCAACTCTTCACAGGATGCCCATTCCATATGTATTATGCCTAACTTTAAAGATACAAGTATCAATTTAGATATTATTAATTATAAAGATATGATGGCTAATAATGTGGGAATAAATGAAGATAAAGTTGGCAATAATCGACTGAAGAAAACGTCTATGGGGGCATACACCGCCTATATTGCGACATTGGTATCAAACTTATCCTCTGTTCAATTTGTGGAACCTATAGATATTTCTGCTGGAGATGGAACATGTGCTCCTGATTATACGCCTGTAAAAATTATTATCTCTAATACAGGAACAGATTCGGTAGACTTCACTCTTAATCCAATGAAGTTATCTTTGCGAGTTTCTGGTGCTATATCATTATCTATAGATACTACAATAAACACAGGTGTTTTAGATATGTTTGAGCAAGATACATTTGAAATAATATCCAATTTGAATGTGTCCACCGCAGGCACTTATTATCTAACAGCATTTTTGACATGTGCAGTCGATACATTTTATGCAGATGATACCATTTCAAAAACCTATGCTGTAAGATTGGCATTACCAATGGATGAGAATTTTGCAGGAGGCATGCCTTCTACATTGTCCGTATTTGGAAATAATACAAATGATGGCTGGAAAGTTGTTAATGGCAATGTCAACAATGTTGTATCTCAATATGGGAATGCAATGTTGGTATTTGATGGTACTCGTGGCATGGCAAGTAAGATATATACAGGTCAAATGACGTTTGTAAATGTCAATAAACCGACTTTGGAATTTTGGTACTATCACGACACATCAGCAACAAGTAGTCAGATGGATTATACAAGTGTGGCTTATACTTTAGATGGAGGCTCAAACTTTAAATCATTACTTAATTTGTATAAAAACAATGGCATTGATCATGGTTGGAAACAATATACGTTACCCTTAGATTCTGCCATTGGAAATAATTGTGTCCGCATTGTATTCTATTCCATGCGATTATCTACATCTGAATATGATGGTAATCAGTATATTGATAGAATGCGGATTTATACAAAACAAGATATTGCTGTTTCGGAAATTCTATTGGATAATATGACAACCTGTCATTTATATAGCGATGTGAATATTGTTTTGGAAAATAAAACAAATCAAACTATAGATTTTTCAGAATATCCAACAAGCATACAAGTAAATATAGTAGATACGGCAACACGTCAGGCGACTATTCCGCTCAATAATGGAATTTTAATGCCGTTGCAAAAGGATACTTTTACAATTGCAAATGCGATGAATTTCATAAATGGTAATTATACTATTTTTGCACAAATAGTTCCATCTATTGATGATTTTCCAAATAACGATACTTTGTCCACAAGTTTTGTTATCAATCCCGAACTCACCGTGGTGGCTCAACAAATTACTAATTCAAGCAATTGTATCGATATAAATTCGCAAGTAAATCAAAATATTAGTATATCCAATAGCGGTAATATGGATATGGAAGATTTGATATTGAAATTAGAAGTATCCAATTCTAGTGGTAGTATAGTTGAAACCTTGTATGATACCATTTCAGGTGTGTTTAGCGTGGGTACACAAATAACTTATGTGTTCAAGAAAAAATATGTTGTTCCTCAGATTGAGGAATATGCGCTGGCACTAAGTAATGGAATGTGCGACATCATTTCCAATGTTCCCTACAGTGAAGATGATGAATGGTAATATGGAGGACGGAATCATGAAAAAGTATTCAATTGTATTTGCAGCCCTTTTTATTGCTGCGGCAGCATGCACTTCACCGGAAGCAGAAGTTGTTGAACGGAACGAATCTGCAATGGGAATTATTAGAGCCAAGGTGGATGACGTAATTTCCAAGGCCGATTTCACAGTTCCTGTGGATAATAAGGTTAACTTTGTTTGGAATGTCGATGATAAAGTTGGTATCAGAGTAGCGAAGAAAGCAGGCACACCTGTTACAAGAGTTGGTACGGTGACAGCAATTGACGGTGATGGTGTCGCTACGATAACATACGATTTAGGAACAGGTGATAGCGCTGCAACTGATATACAAGGTGCGTGGTATCCTTATATTGAGGGGCAGTCGGCCGATTTAGCCGCAATTCCGACAGTCCAGAATTATGCTAACGGTCACGTGTCCATTCCTTTGCGTGCAACGTCGGCGTCTGTTGCGGCAGCGAGCACCGATGCTTCTGTGCTTGTTTTTGAACCGTATCTTGATTATTCTGTTCTTGGGTACCGCTTACAGCTTGGCAATGCCGCACGTACCATAAAGAGCATCACAGTTGGTTCATATAGCCTTACAAATATTAATGTGGGCCTGACTAGCACCGTACAGACCTTCTATCTGGTTCTCCCTCCTGCAGCAGCAACTTCCATCACTGCGACTATCATTGCCAACGACGGTTCTAATGACCTTGAGTATAAGCGTACAAAATCCAGCTATACTGCAGAAGCAGGCAAAGTAAAGGCAATGCCAATCATCTCAGATTTGGATGATACAGGAAAACTACGATGGGTGCTTGGAACAAGTAATTCGTATTTTCCGACGACCATGTTGACGCAGTCTATTCTTCGTTCTGAGCCAGATTTTGCTACTCTCGAAACTGATGGAGCTCATGGAACTCTTTCTGGTATTATAACTAATCATGATGGTTATGTGACAGTTACCACTAAGGAAAAAAGTTCAAAGTATAGAGGTGATTTTGCAACTATTTGGTATAGTGGGCATGTTTATTATGCAGACAATACTCCTCAATATACTAGAAGTAATAATTCTGATGCGGAACGTATTTATTTGCATAGCGGCAATTATCCCATAATTGCAGTTAAAATGTCAAATCTCGAAAAACTCCTGAAAGGTTCCACTGAGTCTGGTTATTATGGTGCTACTTCTTACTCTCGACTTCGGTTTACAATTGATTCGAAGAACGGTTCCGGAGTGACTGAAAACGGAGGAATCAGGTATGTTGATGGACCTGAATGGGACAGCAAAAATGTTATAGGAAATACGACAACTTGGTCCGCGGAACCAAAAGTTCCGGGCGATGATAACCTGATTTATTATTTCAACCTTGCGACTGAAAAATTTAATATAGGTGGCTCTCAGGCACTATTCCCTAATACAAAAAGTGTCTCAGTTTACAAATTTAACTTCAGAGTTGCTGATATAGTTGGAGTTTCGTCGGCACCAGAGTTTAATGTTTATTGGATTGGAGCCTTCAGTAATATAGCCGAACTTGAGGCCTTCGCAAGCGAACATTAATAGACCATAAATAGATTAAGTTTTGGTTAGCATGAAGAGGCGGTGCAGGGGATTGGTTACCCTGTGCCGCAGTTTCTTTATGCACAAGGTCACGGGTGCTTTTTTGCACAAGGTGTCAAAGGAGGGTGGGGACCTTGTGCACTGGAGTGCGTAGAATGGCGATTCTTGGACAAGGTCCGGCGGGGGAAATTACACCTTGTGCACCGCTGTCGGG
>CALAVA010000102.1 GCA_937892025.1 uncultured Bacteroidales bacterium | reverse complement strand
TAGACAATGGATAATATATCATAGGCTTGTCATACACTGGTAAAAGTTGTTTTGAGGTAACCTTTGTTAATGGATATAACCTTGTTCCTGCTCCGCCTGCCAAAATGATTCCTTTCATACTTTCCCCACTCTCTCCTTAAACTCTTGGTAATTTTTAATATACTCGGAAGCATCATATTCGCAATCTGATAAAACCAATAATATACTATCTTTAGAAAAATCTCTCATCTCTTTCCAAACCATTTTATCTAGATATAAATATTTGTTTGGCTTATTTAAGACAACTGTACATTTATTAATTCCATCGTCTATATCAATAACACAACTTCCTTTTAAACACACAAATACAAACCTTGATTTTATATTTGCATGATTTCCTCGACTTTCCTCACTAGGATTATTTTCAAAATCATAAAACCTTTTATATTTGTTATAATTTTAATCGCAAGCAGTTGTAATAGAACTATCCATTATAGAGAAAATGCTTCTGATGAGCTTACTACGGAAGAAATGCAAACGTTGAATGCTGGCGATGTAATTCTGCGACAAGGTTTTGGGGTGATAAGTGAGGCTATTGCTACATTTTCTAAAGATAAATATCCTGTTTCGCATTGTGGGCTTATTGTGCAGAACCAAGATGGTTCATTCTCGGTTATTCATACCGTTTCAAATGCCTTGTCAGAAACTGATGGCATGCAAAAAGATAGTTTATCTGTATTTGTGAGAGATGCAAAAAAAAATACAATTATAATATTGCGTCATCATTTGTTGAAAAATGATGATGTTTTGGTAGAAAAATTGACACAGCAAGCAGAATTATATCTACAAAGACAGATACCTTTTGATAATCAGTTTGATTTTGATGACACAACGGCTTTCTTTTGTACTGAAATGATTTGGCATTTATTTGATAATGCGTTGCATACAAATATTTTTTCTGTAGGCAAAAAACAATACCATAGTATGCAATTTTCTGCTTTTTTTGATACGAACACCTTTGTTCCAATTGTTAATCATTTTGAAAACAATAGTTTAGATGAAAATAGAAGAGATTCTACAGCGATACAAAGAAAATGAGAAGGCACTACAATTGCAAAATGCCTTGCTTATAAATTCTTGTTTACATGCAAAACTTTCTGGTTTACAAGGAAGTGCTTTGAGTTTTTATTTGGCAGCATTGTTTTCAAAAACCAATTGCACTCATTTGTGTGTATTGCCGGACAAAGAAAAGGCCGCCTTGTTGTTTTCTGATTTGGAACAAATTTTTCAAGAACAAAATATTGATATTCAAGAAAAAAAAATATTGTTCTATTCAGACGACAAACATCTGTCCCATAAAATTGATTATTATAACAATCTATTAAGAAACAATGTTTTGACTAAAGTTCAACAAACGTCTCATTTATTGATAGTTTCTTATATGGAAGCAGTTTGTGAAACCATTGTGGACAATCGTGTTATGGCTGAAAACAAATTGTTTCTAAAAGTGGGGGAAAACTATTCTTTAGACGAGTTGATAGAAAAATTGTCTGATTATGATTTTGAATATGCTGATTTTGTCGTACACCCAGGGCAATATACTCTAAGAGGCGGATTGATAGATGTGTTTACATACGCTCATGAAATGCCAGTTAGAATAGAATTTGATGGTGATAAAATCTACTCTTTGAGATTGTTTGATATTGAAACTCAATTGACACAACAAAAAATAGAAGAGATAACTATTGCCCCTGATGTTTTTTCAAGGCAAGAAAAAAATAAACCTAAAATAGATTTTTTTTCCATATTGCCAACAAATACGATTATTTGGATGGATGATATGGTCGTCTGTGAACACGAAATGGAAAGAAAATATGTGAATGGAGAAATCTATGACAATCAAGAAAACAATGAATATATAGATTTTGCTTGTTTTCGAAAAAAAATATTGAATTTCGCTTTGTTTGAATTTGGTAAAAATGCCTATGCAACACCTGATATTGAATTGTCTTTTCAAATATCATCTCAAATGTCTGTTAATAAGCAGTTTAAAATGCTAATAGATGATTGGATTGCACATTATCAAGCAGGTTTTCTTATTTTTTTTAGTTCTGCCAATGAAAATCAATCGGTGAGAATGAGAAATATTGTCAGGGATTTGATAGAAACTGACAACCAATATGCCATTTATACTTCAGAAGAAAAGAATACCATTGAAAGCAAAATGGTGCAATATATTTCTTCACCTTTGCATGAAGGATTTGTGGATAATGATACAAAAATAGCCTTTTATACTGACCATCAGATTTTTAATCGTTATTATCGCTACAAGATTGAAGATAAGTATAAAAAGTCAGAATCACTGACTTTGAAAGAATTGTACGATTTAAAAACGGGAGATTATATTACTCACATAGATTATGGTATTGGGCAATATGCGGGATTGGAAAAAATTGAAATACAAGGCAAAAAACAAGAAGCCATCAAAATCATTTACAAAAATAATGATATTTTATATTTGAGCATTCATTCTTTGTATAAGATTGCCAAATATAGTGGAAAAGATGGAGTTGAGCCAACTTTAACTCGTTTGGGTAGCAATAGTTGGCAGAAAATAAAAGAAAAAACAAAGACAAAAGTAAAACAATTGGTTTTTGATTTGGCCAAATTGTATGCAGAACGCAAGTCAGCACAAGGCTTTGCCTTTTCACCTGATAATTATATGCAAACAACTTTGGAGGCTTCTTTTGTTTATGAAGACACACCAGACCAACTGAAAGCCACACAAGAAGTAAAGGCAGACATGGAAGCCAATTATCCTATGGATAGATTGATATGCGGTGATGTCGGCTTTGGGAAAACAGAAATTGCGATTCGTGCCGCTTTTAAGGCCGTTTGCGATAGCAAACAAGTGGCGGTTTTGGTACCAACAACGGTGTTGGCATTGCAACATTACAATACGTTTCGAGATAGATTGGCCAATTTGCCCTGTAGCGTGGATTATATCAATAGGTTCAAATCTCCCAAACAACAAAAAGAAACCCTAAAAGCCTTGCAAGATGGCAAATTAGATATAATTATTGGAACCCACAAATTGCTTGGTAAAGATGTGAAATTCAAAGATTTAGGATTGCTTATCGTAGATGAAGAGCAAAAATTTGGGGTTGGAGCAAAAGAAAAACTAAGAACCCTTAAAGTCAATGTGGATACGCTAACAATGACAGCAACGCCAATCCCAAGAACTTTGCAGTTCTCATTGATGGGAGCAAGAGATATTTCCATTATGAGAACCCCGCCTTTAAATCGCTATCCAATAGAAACTTCTGTACAACCATTTAATGAACAAACTATTTTTGATGCTGTTGAATATGAGTTGTATAGAGGAGGGCAAGTGTTTGTTGTGCATAATAGAATTCAAAATATTGCAGAAATTGCTACATTGATACAGAATCATTTTCCCGAACAAAAAGTAGTGGTCGCTCATGGACAAATGAACGGCGATACATTAGAAAAAATTATGATGGATTTTATTGATGGTTATTATGATGTTTTGGTCTCTACTACCATTATAGAATCCGGTTTGGATATTCCTAATGCCAATACGATTATTATAACCGATGCTCAAAATTATGGTTTGAGTGAATTGCACCAATTGCGAGGTAGAGTAGGACGAAAAAACAAAAAAGCTTTTTGTTATTTGCTCACTCCTTCACGAGAACTATTGTCTGATACCGCAAAAAAACGTTTAGATGCCATTGAAGAATTTTCCGACATCGGCAGTGGTTTTAATATTGCTATGCGAGATTTGGATATTCGTGGGGCTGGTAATATGTTAGGAGCTGAACAAAGCGGATTTATTTCTGAAATAGGCTATGAAATGTATCAAAAAATATTAGATGAAGCCATTGCAGAAATGAATCAAAATGAAATTGAAAATAATAATGAATCTATTTCCAACGATTATAATTTTGTCGCAGATTGTCAAATAGAAACAGATATGGAAGTCTTAATTCCAGATACTTATGTCGCTAATTCTTCCGAAAGATTGTCTTTGTATAAGACCTTAAATGCAACAAATACTGATGAGCAAAGAGAAAAATTTAGACAACAATTGCAAGATAGATTTGGAACCATTCCTCCCGAAACGGAAGAATTGATATTATTGATGAAATTGAGACAAATTGCTATACAAATCGGGTTTGAAAAAATTACTTTAAAACAAAATAAAATGATTGCCCATTTCATCTCTAAACAAGATTCACCTTATTTTGAAACGCTGCAATTTTCTTATATTTTATCTTATTTACAACAATATCCACAAAAATGTTATATGAAAGAAAATGGCAATAAATTAACTTTAACATTTTTGAAAGTCAATTCTGTGAAAGAGGCAAGAAATATTTTAGAGCAATTGCTATTGCCAAAAACCGAAGAGAATATATAATACACCAGCATGGAATAAAAATGATCTAAAGAATGGGACACACGATAAGTGTTTCTGTTTTTGTTGTTGCTTAAAAAGTGCTTTTATTAGCAAAATATCTTTGCTTGTTGAATCTATAAATTGCAGATTTTTGCATTTTTATCGAATCAATTGATTCTATATATGCAAATTATCATTATCTTTGCAAAATAAAGAAATATTGTGGCATGAGGTGGGTTTTCTTTGCTTTTTTCTTAATCGCTATTACTTGTATAGGTTATTCCCAGACGTTATTACCACGCATTTATGAATATGATTCGGGTGGAAATAGAGTGATACGGAAAGTAATTGTTTTAAATGCCACTTTGCCAGAAGAAGATAGTGTTTATTTGGAGCAGGAGCGACGGACCCAAGAAGATGCTTATTACTTATTAGAGCAGATAGAAGAATTAAAGACATCGGTATATCCCAATCCTACAACCTCCGTTATTCGTTTGATGATAGAAGCAGAGAATTTGGAACATCAGAGTATTGTAGAGGTTTATACTCTAAATGGACGGCAATTGCAACAGAAACATATCAAGAATCCATTAACAGAAATAGATTTAAGTTCATATCCGAAAGGGATTTATATATTAAGGTTGCATATTGGAGAAAAGCAACGAGAATGGAAAGTAATAAAGGAATGAGAGGAAGACTATTTTTATTATTTTTCGTTGTTCTAATGGGCTGTTATGGTGTTCAGGCTCAAGTTATGGGCAGTACAAAGTTTGATATTTATACAAATGACCATGGTGGTTTGCAATGCGATATTCCATTACTATTTCCCGATGGAACTGCTAATATGACACCACAACTCACATTATCATATAATAGCCAAAGAGGTATTGGCTTAGCAGGATATGGGTGGGATATTTCAGGCCTATCAGTTATAGGTCGCGTGGCTAAAAATTTGTATTTTGACAATAAAATATTATTACTGTCCGCTAAACATAGGTCACCCCATCCCAACTCATTGTAATACAGGAGCTGGGATGCCTTTTTGTTAGTGACAAGCCCCCTTACTGATTTTCGGTAGCGTTTGGAGGTGATTCAGCCGCCTCTTC
>CALAVA010000101.1 GCA_937892025.1 uncultured Bacteroidales bacterium | reverse complement strand
ATTTTTTCTATCTTGTTTTTCTCTTTTTTTAGTTTTGCAAAGATATATATTTTTTGTATAAAAATTTCAACTTGTCTGAAAAGTTTAGCGGAGGGCAATAATATTTTTCTAAAAAAGAAAACCTGTGTTTAGATAAAAGCATGCTCCGCCATCTTGTTTTTTAAAAGGCTGTGCATAATCTATAGCCAATATAAAATTCTGATTAATAATTAGTTTTGCTCCTCCTCCGGCAGCAAGGTGCAAACTTTCCTTTTGTGTTTGATTGACATATTCGTTATATTTTTCTATAATAGTAGAATTGATTGTTCCTTTATAACTTATATTATATTTTCGAGTAACGAGTCCCCCGTCGCAAAAAGCATTGATAGCGACACACCAATTTTGTTTCCACAATTGAAATTTGAACATTTTCCACCGCAATTCGGCATTAAAAAAAGCGACATCCAAACCTTGCACTCTATTTCTCAACAAGCCTCTTACTGTTCTATAGCCCCCAAGGCCTTCTTTGTCGGTTTCTTGTCCAAAAACACTCCATATCGACATCATATAATAGGGAATATATTTCCCGATAGTTCCCTTGTAGTTTAGCCTATAGGCAAAAGTTAATACATCATTTACAATAGCAATATAATGTCGTACAGATAAAAAATAAGCATAATAAGAATGTGTCGTTCCTAAAAAATGGGGAGCCAATCGCAGATGTCCTTCTGCCCACAAGCCTTTATTGGGAGCCATCTCCACGTCACGGCTATCATACATCAATCCCAAACGAATGGCACTACTAAATCCTCCTTTTTGCTCCTCCGAAGGAATTATTCCCCATAAGTTAAAATAGTCATATAGAGTATTTCCATCAAAAACACGATCAGCACTTTTGCCTTTGTTAATTTTTTTTCTATCAACAGATGACCATTTATACCAACCCAAACAATAGCCTGCTTGCCAAAAAAAGTGTTTGCCGATAATGTTTCCACTAAAATCTACTTTCAAGGCAAAATTCATCTTTTCGACACGATAAAAAATCGGATTATATTCCATAGGTAAGCCAGTTTTATCTTTTTGTTTTGTCCACAATTTTATGCCTGCATAGTCATATTTGGTCATATAACCATTGAAACCATAAAAATTGGCTGCCTGATCATAATTTAGCGTTGCTGCAACAGATAATCTTACTTTCGGAATTAAATGTTTGGTATCGTATTTCAAAGTGTATTGTTGAGAACCTTTATGATAATATGATGCCTCTATTGCCCATTGTTGTCGTGGGGAGGGATAAGAGTTTCCATTGCCAAAATCATAGACATATAACATGGCCCCTATTTGCCAGCCTTTATCTTGGTCGTATGACAATATAGGCCATGGAGCAAAAAACAACCCCTCTTTGACAATATCTTGTTGTTGTGGTGATAAAAAACGAAACTTTTTTGCCTCTTGTAAAACTTGCTGAGTATCTGTTTGTGCCAACAAACGAGGCATTAGGACAATAAAAACAAAAAAGAATATTGTTCTTTTTTTCATGTGTTTTTTAACTCCTTTTTAGACCAATAAGTGGCAATGAGCAATCCAGAAACAATATGCCAAACAGCCCACCATGCCGTTATTAGTAACATGCCACCCATGGCTGTATCAGGTGGAAAAATGGTAGGATTGAACAACAAGGCTAAGCCCAAACCCGAATTTTGTATGCCTGTTTCTATTGTTAAAGTACGTTTATCGGCTGATGGCAAACGAAATAGAACACCTAAACTATAACCTGTTGTCAAGGCAAGCAAATTATGTAGCAAAACTATAATAAAAATATAGGGAATATATTGTATAAAGATAGAAAAATTGTTGCCAAAACTAACGGCAACCAGAACAAAAAAGAAAAAAATAGACAAATATTGCATCGGTTTTTGTAACTTTTTTGACAAAGAGGGCAAAAATCTTGTACATAAAATACCCAACACTAAAGGTATCCCCAAAAGAATAAAGACCGTTTCTAACATTTGAAAAATATCAATATGCAGAGGGTGTAAAACATTTTGTGCCATACTATTGACTACTTTGACATACAAACCGCCCCAAAAAGCAAAATTAAAAGGAGTGCTAATTGGAGAAAAAGTCGTTGTTACTGCTGTTAGTGAAACTGATAACTCTGCATTCCCTTTGGAAAACTGTGTCATAAAATTAGAAATATTACCTCCCGGACATGAAGCCACTAACAACATACCCATAGCAACCATAGGAGTTATAAAATGATTAAAAACAACAACAAGAACAAATGTTAAAAAAGGTAAAGCCACCAATTGAGACAACAAACCTACCAATAGAGATTTGGGCTTTTGAAAAACTTTTTTGAATATTTCGGGTTTTAAACCCAATGCCACACCAAACATGATAAATGCTAAAATGATATTGACAATACGCATGCTATTTTCAGAAAAATTGATATGGACATTGTCTAAACTCAATAGGGATTCATACATTGTATCAAATATTGCCATTAAACCTTGCAAAGGTAACACTTTTTCTAATTAGCCATGAAAAATTTTGTCTATAGTAAACAAAAAGAGAATTTTATGTTTTTTTTAGAACATATTTATCATTTGTATGCATCTGTAAAAAACAAGCAATAGAAAACACTCAAAATACAATAAACTTTTGCCACATAAATCTATATATTGAAAAATAGAACTTATCTACATAGGTGAATAGAAAAAAATCGTAACTTTGCAAGTTTAAACAATATTATCTATTTATAATCAAAAAACACTATTATGGCGACAAAATACAAAGAATATAAACAGTTGAATCTTAATCAAATAGGTGATGAAATTCGTCGATTTTGGGAGGATAACGATATTTTTGCCAAAAGTTTAAAACAAACAGAAGGCAATGCTTCTTTTGTTTTTTTTGAAGGGCCTCCTTCTGCCAATGGCAAACCGGGCATACATCACGTAATGGCTCGCAGTATCAAAGATATATTTTGTCGTTACAAAACCCAAAAAGGGTTTTATGTCAAACGCAAAGCCGGGTGGGACACACATGGCCTGCCTGTAGAATTAGGCGTAGAAACAAAATTGGGAATTACCAAAGAAGATATTGGCAAGAAAATTTCTGTTGATGATTATAATCATGCTTGTCGTGAAGAGGTGATGAAATACAAAGACCTTTGGGATGACTTAACGAGAAAAATGGGCTATTGGGTAGATTTAAATGACCCATACATAACATTCTCAAATGAATATATAGAAACACTTTGGTTTTTGTTGTCAGAATTATACAAGAAAGGATTATTATACAAAGGCTATACCATACAACCATTTTCGCCTGCAGCAGGCACGGGCTTAAGTTCTCATGAATTAAATATGCCAGGCTGTTATCGTGATGTAAAAGATACAACTTGTATTGCAATGTTCCGCCTCAAAGCAGGACAAACACTTCCTTTTGATACGAAAATAAAATCTGAAGATATACATTTTTTGGCATGGACAACAACACCATGGACATTACCTTCAAACACAGCACTTTGCGTAGGACCAAATATTGAATATGTTTTGGTAAAAACATATAATCCATATAGCGGACAATTAATCCATGTAATAATAGCTAAACCATTGTTAAACAGTATTTTTCCGTCAGAGAATGCCAATATTTCGTTTGAAGATTATCAACAAGGCGATAAAAAAATACCTTTTCAAGTCATGGGTAATGCTGTTACGGGCAAAGAATTGAAAAATATATCATACGAGCAATTGATACCTTGGGTTAATCCCGGCGATGGTGCTTTTCGTGTTATTCTTGGAGATTATGTAACAACAGAAGATGGTACAGGTATTGTCCACATTGCACCCACCTTTGGTGCTGATGATGATCGTGTTGCAAAACAAGCAGGTATTCCACCGCTTATTATGATAGACAAGGACGGCAAACAACAACCAATGGTGGATAGGTCTGGTAAATTTTTCCTAACAAAAGATTTAAATCCTGATTTTGTAAAAAACAATAAAGATATTTGTAAATTAAAAATAAATAATGAAGAATATGAACTAACTCAAAAATATAATTTTAAAAATAATAGTAATAACATTTTAAATATTAAATTAAAAGGAATTGATAAAATTACTGATATGAGTTATATTTTTTATAGATGCTCATCATTATCATCTTTGCCAGATATTTCAAAATGGAATACCAATAAAGTTACTAATATGAATTCTATTTTTATGGGATGCTCATCATTATCAACTTTACCTGATATTTCAAAATGGAATACTAGTAATGTAGCTTATATGAATTATATGTTTTGTGGGTGTTT
>CALAVA010000100.1 GCA_937892025.1 uncultured Bacteroidales bacterium | reverse complement strand
TTGGAATTATGTTGGGACAATTGGCAGGTGCATTAGTAACTATTTTGCAAAATTATAGCAATCCAGATTCTTTGAAAATGTTTGTCGTTTGGTCGTTTGGCAGTCTTTCTGCAGTTTCGTGGACATATATGAAAGTTTTATTTCCTCTTGTGGTATTGGGGCTATTGAGTGTTATCTTTTTGCTAAAACCTTTAAATGGATTGTTGTTTGGTGAAAAATATGCACAAAGTTTAGGCTTTCCCATTCAAAAGGTTCGTTTTTTTGTTATTTTGCTTGTCGCTGTTTTAGCAGGAGGAACAACAGCCTTTACAGGTCCAATTGCTTTTATTGGCATGGCTGTCCCACATTTGGCAAGACGATTGACAAATACTTCTGACCATCGTATAACTTTTCCAGCGACAATATTATGTGGAGCCTCGTTAATGTTACTTTGTGATATTGTCTGTCAATTGCCATCAAATGGTCATGTGTTGCCAATAAATGCAGTTAGTGCCTTGGTTGGCACACCTATTATTATATGGATAATTATCAAAAGGAAAATGTAAAATGTTAAAGACAATAAAATTATCCATAGGTTATGACCATGCTATATTAGAAAATCTCAATTTGCATGTTAGGGCAGGGGAGTTTATTTGTTTGATAGGTCTTAATGGAAGTGGAAAATCTACATTATTGCAAAGTTTGTGTGGCTTACAAAAACCATTAGATGGTCAAATTTATATAAATGGGAAAAATCTGTCTTTGCTAAATTCGAGAACGCTTGCCCAATATATTTCAATCGTCTTGACAACGGCTGTTGTCATTGACAAACTATCAGTTTTTGATTTGGTGGCAATGGGGCGGTCGCCTCATACCAATTGGGTAGGGCGTTTAACACCAAAAGATAAAAATATACTTCATCAAGTTATTGAACAAGTTGGATTATCTGCAAAAATGAATTGCGATTTTAACGCCATGAGCGATGGGGAAAAACAACGGGCTATTATTGCAAAGGCTTTGGCACAAGATACGCCTATTGTACTTTTGGATGAACCAACCGCTTATTTAGATGTCTTGAATAGAGTACATATTATGCAATTGTTGAAAACCTTATCGCGACAGATGAACAAAAGTTTTATTGTTTCTACCCATGAACTCGATTTAGCCATGCAACTATCTGATACAATATGGCTTGTCGGTGATAAGCAACTTTATGTAGGCACACCCGAAGATTTGTTGTTGCAAAATGTGTTTCAGCGTGTTTTTGAAAATGAAAATTATCGTTTTGATAAAACAAGTGGATTGTTTCAGATACAACATCCTATGACAAAGGGTGTTGTATCCGTGAAAGGCGAAGATTTTTCTGCACAATTGATAAAAAAAGCTATGCAAAGAAAAGGATTTGATATTGATACAAATGCTACATATTGTATTACAGCAGAAAATAATGTATTTGAGGTGAATGGACAGAAATTTTCGTCCATAGAAGATGTTTTGGAGTTTGTTTTATCTACTAAAATACAAAACTATTCTGATTGATTCCCCATCATGATTTCTTGAACTTTAAAATCTGTGGAGATAGGAAAGGCAACCAAAATATCTTCATTGTTGTGAGTGACTTGTGTTTTTTGAAAAGATATTCTGGTTGCTACAAAATAGTATCTCAATTTGACAGAATCTGTCATTGGATTGTCATATATTTGATACCATGTTTCTATTTTTTCATTGATAAAATCCAATGTTTCAAACAATTCATATTGCTCAATTTTTTCCTCTGTTGTGCTTGCTTCAGAACAATATAAATAATGATTTTCCAATTCGTTTTTTTTGTTTTCCAAAGTAACGATATTTAATGTGGCAAAGGATTTATCAGTCAATGTATCAATGTTTAATATTTTGATACTATCAATTTGTTGGTCGGGATAAATTTCTGTAATATAGTTTTTAACTGCTTCTTTTAGGTTTTTCTGCAACTGTTGTTCTTTATTACAACTGATAGTCATTAATAATAATGTAACAAAGAATAGAAATTGTCGTATGTATCTATCATTTTTGCCCATAGCCTAAAAGTTGGATGTACGTTCTCTAATAATATATTTGTTTCTATCAGATGAATTTCGAGAAATTAGTTCTGCCAAAAATCCTGCTAAAAATAGCATGAGGCCAAAAATCATGGCAAGCAGTGCCAAATAGAACAATGGTTGGTCGGTTACTTGTCGGTAATATTCAACATGATGGGCAATGTTTACTAATTTTTCAATAGATAACCAAATTGTTATAATCAATCCGATTAGAAAAGCCACTGTTCCCCATAATCCAAAAAAGTGCATAGGTTTTTTACTAAATTTACTAACAAACATTATGGATAGCAAATCTAAATATCCATTGATAAATCTATCCCAGCCGAATTTGGTTGTCCCAAATTTGCGTTTTTGGTGGTGTACTATTTTTTCTCCTATGTTTGAAAATCCAGCCCATTTGGCTATCACTGGAATGTATCTGTGCATTTCACCATAAACTTCAATAGACTTAACTACTTCATTTTTATAGGCTTTTAAACCACAATTAAAATCATGTAATTGAATTTTAGAAAATTTTCGCGTTGTCCAATTGAAAAATTTTGAAGGAATATTTTTGGCTATCTTGGAGTCATAGCGTATCTTTTTCCAGCCTGAGACCAAATCATATCCATCTTCTGTTATCATTTTATAAAGGTCAGGAATCTCATCTGGACAATCTTGCAAATCTGCATCCATTGTAATGACAACATTGCCAGATACTGCTTCAAAACCAGTGTTTAAGGCTGCCGATTTTCCATAATTTCTCCTAAATCTAATGCCTTTTATCGTAGGATATTCTTGACGGAGATTTTCTATAACTTGCCATGAATTGTCGGTGCTACCATCATCAACAAAAATAACTTCATAAGTAAAATGATGATTTTCCATAACACGATGAATCCATTGCGTCAATTCGGGTAACGATTCTGCCTCATTTAATAGAGGAACAACTACAGATATATCCATTTTGTCAGTATTTTTGTTGATAGTCCACTTGTTTTTCTGTCATTGGTGTCTTTTGTTGCATAAAAATAGCCGTAAATAACGATATTATCAGCGGAAATATTAGTCTTTGTATAAAATCAGTGAACAAAATACTTCCGTCTGTCATATTGTTGATAGTTGATAGTTGTGTATTCTTTTCTGTATTGTTTGCCGTACTATTTTCTATAGCAATAATCTGCTGCTCTTTGTATTTTTCAAACATGTCAGGGACAAGTGTCTGAGAAAGAACCAAAAGATATAGGCTGAAGAATATTGCATATACCAAAGATGTTAAGCCTCCAATAGAAAATCCATGAAAGAACAAAAATGGTTTTTCTTCAAAATTATTCTCCCTATATTTCTTGATAGCAAGATAAATACAAATTCCGATTAAGATAATTGTAAAAAAATACAATCCATATCGGCTTGTTGTATAGAGATGGGCGTTTGTAAATTTCAATAGAATATCAATGACGATTGCCATTAACGAAGCAATTGTCCCATAGAATACAGAAATAGATATTTTTTTTTTCATATTGGCAATTTACATGTGCATGCCACCATCGCAACTGATAACTTGCCCTGTTACATACGCTGACAAATCACTTGCTAAATATACGGCAGTTTCTGCTACATCTTTAGGTGTACCAGCCCTATGCAATGGAATGTTGTGTATCCATGCTGATTTTACATCATCGGTTAAGACGTGAGTCATTTCTGTTTCAATAAATCCGGGTGCAATGGCGTTGCAGCGAATATTTCTTGAACCTAATTCTCTGGCTATAGATTTGGTAAACCCGATAATTCCTGCTTTAGAAGCAGCATAATTGGTCTGACCAGCATTGCCTTGCAAGCCTACAACCGAACTCATATTTATAATAGAGCCTTTGCGTTGTTTGAGCATAATAGGTTGTACCGCTTTAGTCAAATTGAATACAGATTTGAGATTTACTTTCATAACAAGGTCAAAATCAGCCTCGCTCATACGTAAAAGAAGGTTATCACGAGTTATTCCTGCATTATTGACCAAAATATCTATGGTATTGAAATCAGAAACAATATGTTCTATTGTTTTAACAGAATCTTCATAAGAAGAAGCATCAGAGATATAAAACCTAGCCTTTCTTCCCATATTTTGTATGTCTGTTTCTAACGATTTTGCATGTTCTTCAGCTCTTAAGTCAGTAAAGGCTACATCGGCTCCATGTTTGGCAAAAACAATGGCGAGTTCTCTACCTATTCCTTTAGCAGCACCAGTTATTACTGCAACTTTTCCTTCTAATAATTTCATAATGTTATGTATATTTTTGTGACTTTTTTGCAAAGATACAACATTTTTTAACGAAAAAATGATGATATAAAATATTTTTTGAAAAAATGAAATGTTATATATTTTTTTACTATCTTTGCAGAAATTATAAAAGAACGGGGTGTGGCGCAGTTGGCTAGCGCACTTGCATGGGGTGCAAGGGGTCGAAAGT
>CALAVA010000099.1 GCA_937892025.1 uncultured Bacteroidales bacterium | reverse complement strand
CAGCAATAATCTTACTCGCCTTAAAATCAACGTCATGTATATTTTGTCCTTGTTTGTTAAAAGCGGTTTTTAGTTTTTTATCTTTTGTAAAATATTGAAAAACATTTATATTAGACGTAAACTGCACGCCAAGGTTTTCAGTCCAACTATATGCTCGCAATTGCTTATCTGAAGAAACCGCACTAGAAAGCAATGGGTGTTTCAATGGAGTATATACACTTTCTATGTCTTGCAAAAGACTCTGCATGTAATGTATGGCCATATAATTCAGAGAATCTATTACATTATAAGCATCTATCCGATTGGTATCAACCATAAGAGATAAAGAATCCAAAATATCATACAAAACCTTTCTTTTTTCCACAAAAGTGGTTTCTGGAATTTCATATTCTGTTATTCGATTACGAACTTCTATAGGATTATTTCCGCCAACAACCGCAATTCCTTCAATGGTATCTTCTTTGGTATAACGATGAATATCTATTGGGTCTTCTAATGTATTTTCTTGATTTACACAAGCATTTAGAACAAATAATATTATCAAGGCTATAAATATTTTTTTTCGCATAAGTTTTTTCTAAAAATAAAAGATTGATTACAAAGATACAACATTTTGGGAAAACACAGATTGTCCTAAAATTGAAAATATATAAATGCTTGAAAATCAGCGGTGTTAAATTGGTATAAAACAAAGACTACCACCACTATTATCAATAGCATAATAGGCAATGGCAAACAAGCAAAATTATATCGATACCAGCGTTTCCATTTTTCTGGTAGCCAATGAATAAGCATACCTATTACAAATAGTAAAAACACTTGATAATATTGAGTAATAATTTGTCCAATCAAAGAGAAATCCCAATGTCCACCAATTTGAGCAACCATATTACGAGCGGTATCCCACGCTTCTTTGTTGGCTGTTGCAGGGTCAAGGTTGGAGCCTGAACGGAAAAACAATCTTGTAAAAGTAATAAAAACAAAAGTAGTAAAGATAGACCAAGCCCTATTTATGGTTGGCAAACTGCCACCTTTTGTCAATCGATTGTATAAAAAGGAAATCAATGTCCCTATAAACAAAATACCTGTCCATACTTCTCCTATCACAAAGATTGGACGCGGAATAAAATATTCCAAACCCAAAAATAAGGCGAACAAAAATGCTGTCAATAGTGTTTTTTGCCCAGCATTAAGGTTTTTCCATATTTTAAATGATAAAATGCCGATGCCATTCAAACCGCCCCATATCATAAAATTCCAACTTGCTCCATGCCATAAACCACCTAAAAGCATGGTATTCATCAAATTGATATTTGTATATATTTTTTGACGCACATTCGGACAAAAAATGCCCACCACCAACAATACCGCAAAAAGCACAACAATAGTTATGCTTACCCATATTGAATTTGCTAAAAATATAATTATCAATGCGATAAGACCTATGATAAAAAAAGTGCCAAAGGTGGCATTCCGACTGCCACCTAATGGAATATACAAATATTCTTGCAACCATTTGGACAAAGAAATGTGCCAGCGTTTCCAAAAATTGCCCGGATTGGTGGCCTTGTAAGGAGAATTAAAGTTTTTTGGCAAATAAAAGCCCATTGTCATTGCAACGCCAATAGCAATGTCGGTATAACCAGAAAAATCAGCATAAACTTGCAATGAATAGGTAAACAAAGCCATTAAATTCTCAAAACCAGTAAACATTAACGGATTGCCAAAAACCCTATCTATAAAATTTACCGCTAAATAATCACTGAGAACCATCTTTTTAATCAATCCATTCAAAATCCAAAAAACAGCAATGCCAAATTGTTTTTTGGTCAAAAAAAACTTGCTGTACAATTGGGGAATAAATTCATTGGCTCTAACGATAGGTCCCGCTACCAATTGAGGGAAAAAACTAACATAAAAACCAAAATCCAAAATATTTTTCACAGGGGCAACCTTGCCACGATAAACATCTACCGAATAACTTATAGTCTGGAAAGTATAAAAAGAAATACCAACAGGCAACAATATTCTATCTACCAAAAAAGACGAACCCGTCAAATTATTTGTCCATAATGCCAAATAATTTACGACATGTAAATTACTATGGAACAAATCATTAAGCAAATTTGTTACAAAATAAGCATATTTAAAATAACAAAGAACCCCTAAATTGATAACAATAGAAATCACTAAAAACAAGCGTTTTTTCCATTGTTTTTTAGAGGCTGCAATACATTGTCCCCATACAAAATCAGAACAAGTAGAAAATAATAATATCAATAAAAATAATCCACTTGTTTTGTAATAAAAAAACAAACTTACCGCAAACAAAAAAGTATTTCTTAATATTTTTTTGCTATGAAACACAGAAAAAAACACCATCACAAAAGCAAAAAATGCCCAAAAATAAAATTGAGTAAACAAAAGGGGTGTATTTTCGTTAAAAGCAAAAATTCTTTCAAAAAAAGCCTGTATATCAATCTGATTCATATTGTTTTCGCTTTTGTTTCAAATGTTTTGCATATTCATTCAATAGAGCATCATACAACAAATCACCTATAATAGAATAGCCTTCTGTGGTAAAATGCACCTTATCTTTCTTTGCCAAACCTGCTTTTTCCCATTCTGATATTGATTTCAAACCACCCATATAGGCAAACAAATCAAAAACACCACATTTATAATAGTTCGCCAATGAATAAAATGCTTGTTGTGCTAAATAACCATTGGGATTGTTGACATATTTTCTGCTTATTCTACGATAACTATCATTGTTTGTAGTGAATAAGAACTGACAATTAGGGGATACCCGTCTAATTTTGGCTATCAGATTTTTATAATTATTTATAAATTGTGAAGTGTCAAAGTCATTGCAATTTGCATCGTTAATACCAATAGACAATATACACAAATCTGGATGTACCAATTGCAAATCATTTTCCAGCAATTCACATTTGAGATATGATAGCACACTCGCTCCATTGACACCAATATCAACGTATGATATGCCTGCTCTTTGATTGTCCAAATAAAAACCACGCAAATAGAACGGCTGCCACATTGTATCATTTTTGGCAAATTGAAGTGTAAATGTGTTTATATCTGTTTCTAAATTAAAACTATATGACATTGTTTTTGCATTCCACACACCTTCTATCAATAAAGAATCTCTCAATCGCAATTGTGGTTTCACCCACATAGAATCACTATATCCTAAAACATAAATGGTATTAAAATTATATGAAAGGCTATCATTTTTTTTAGTAAAAATAGTTATCGTTGCCGAACTGTCTTCAGGCACTATACACATGCCCGTTAAACCCAAAACAAAGCAAGGTTCTTTTTGGGTGTTCTTTGCCACTATCCAATTGCCGGTATAAGTTGTAGAATAATTATATGGATTATTGGTTTTGGCTGCAGAAAAAGGAAATATCAATCCGCGTGCAGAAACCAATCCGGGAGATAAGGTCAATAAATTGGCTCGCATACGATTAGAAAAAATGCCGGCCTGAATATGAGATCCACCAATATGCATAATCGTCAAGTGGGTTTCTTCACCATCTATCAACAGACTATCCATCGTCTGAAATAACCCTTCATAAGCCAAACTATCCCCCGAAGGAAAAGCCAAAAACGGCTTGCCTTGAACTTGGTTCGGGGTGGGAGGTATGGCACGAAAAACAGATTGTCCTTTCAAAAAATCAGTAGATAACAAAAGACTACTAATAACAAAAAAAAGAAGGAAGACAACAAAAAACGACTTGTTTTGCATACTATTGCATTTTCATAAACTTATCCACCATATCTTTGGGACAAGATTTTCTCAACCGATAAAATTCATAATGTGTCAAAAAGGCATTAGAAAGAATTTGGGCAATTTCCTTAGCACCTGTCTCTGTAAAATGCACATAATCACCACCTGCCCATGCGGGAGAATGTTTTACCCACGAAACCATAGAACCTTCTCCGCCCATTACATGAAACATATCCCAATATGCAGCACCATTTGACAAGGCCGTCTGTTTTAAAGATTCATTCAAAGTTGGCAAATAAGGATAAGTCTGCATTTTACCATTAATACGTTTGGACATATCCGAAGGACCTATAAACAAAATTTTGGCTTTCGGATTACAATGTTTTATATATTGTATTTGCCTTGCAATTTTTGCCATATATGCATCTATGGCTTTTTGACTATTGATTTGTGGCATCATATTTCCACCATATTGCAGAATAATTAACCTAACATTCATATTTTGAGATGAATTGGCAAAAGTAGAAGAGTCTATACGAGTCAATATTGTTCCCGAGCAGCCTCTC
>CALAVA010000098.1 GCA_937892025.1 uncultured Bacteroidales bacterium | reverse complement strand
ACTCATATATACGTTCGTATAGTGTTTTTTTTTAAGTCTATAAATTTCTTCAAAAAAATTAAAAAATTTATTAAAAACCTATTGACTTTTTTTATAAAATGTTTTATATTTTAATCATAGGTTGAGAAACAACCTAAATAAACACACTAGAGGTAGAATATGAAAACAATCGTAAATGGAAAAGAAATTAAACTTTTTGACAAGGCTGGAATTGGTGCTGAATTTACCAAAGTTGTAAATGAATATCTTCAGAATGGTTTCATTTTTAATCTTGCAGAATCTACTGGTAGAACACAGGGTGAAGAAATGAAGGTAAATCTTACTAATGATGGTGGAAATACTGTTTACATAATCTATATTGAAAGATTTCATTTCAGTGATGATGAACATATTTATCGAGGATGTAAACTCATAGTTGAGAAATTTATTGAAGTAAAGAATGATTCAACGCTTTGGCATGGAAAAGGTGAACTTGTTTCTGAAAAAAGTTTTTATGCAATTTCAGATTATTACAATAATCCTGCATTTGTAGATAACAAAGAGGATTTTGAAAGCATTGCAAAAATTTCACGTGAAAGACTTCATGCAAAATATTCTTATGAAGGACAAATTAAAAAACTTCCTGCAACTGCAAACAAGATTGCTTTTAAGATTCTTAAAAAGATGAAAGGTTACAAATCAGTGCCATTGAAGAATATTGAATATGTTATACATGAAAATGGTAAAGGGTTTGGTGTAAAAATTATGGGTCGGCACTATCCAATCACTTTGCAATGCAAATAATCAGTCATTAAACTACTTTACTATTTCAGTAAAGTAGTTTAATATAGTAGAAAATAAAACACATTTGGAGAACCTAAAATGAAACAAGGTCAATTTGAGAAGTATGTAAATCTTATTAGAAAATCAGCACATTTTTATGCTAACAAATGGAGCATTGATTATGAAGAAGTTGAGGCACAAGGATTCCTCATTTATTGTCAATGCATTAAAGACTATGATATTACCCAGTCAAAGTTCAGCACCCATTTATCTTGGGAATTAAAACGGCTGAACGATTATTGTAAAACCTATCTGAGACAGCAGGGCAAGTTTATTGAAGATTATTTCAAGACAGATGACCCTGAATTAAGTCCAATTGATATTATTCCTGCAAAAAATGAAAATGTGAGTTTACCTGAAATTCTTGAATATGCAGTAAAATACCTTTCATCTGAGGCATATAAGTTGTTGGACTGGATTCTAGGTAGAACTTGGGAACAGAAAGGCAGGTTAAAGCCGTCAATTACCCTTGCTATGAATACTTTTAATTATTCTAGGGAACAGGCAATGAGCCTTTGGAATGAGGTTGGGGATTTTTACCATAACAACCTACACTTTAATTTTTAGCATTTTAATCCTATAATAGATTAGAGTGTGTTTTATTACTTTGGGGTGAGGATAAAAACTATGTCATAGTTTACTCCCAACAAATTGTCCTCACCCTTTTTTATTTGAGGATTGAGAATGGTAATATTTGACGGTGAAAGACTTTGTGTGCAGTTGACTCGTGGAAAAGATTACAAAGTTATTTTACAACTAGCCAAAGAATCTGAATACAGTGAATATTTACAGGACATCGGTGTTTATTGCTTACCACCTACTAGAAAAAACGCAAGAACACTTTTTGATGCTGGCTATCCGTTTGATGATTCCGCAAAAATATTCCTATCTGAAAAACCTAAAAAAGAAAATAATCAAGATGAAATTGAAGATGTAAATTTTCAAAAATTATTCCCTTTTCAAAAAGAGGGTGTAAAACAAATGTTGTCTATGTCCTCAAACATTTTACTTGCAGATGAAATGGGGCTTGGAAAAACACCGCAGGCAAGTATGTACCTAAGATTAAAAGAAAATAGTTTGCCTGCGCTTGTTATCTGTCCTGCAAGTCTTAAACAGAATTGGCAGAATGAAATAAAGAAGTGGGCTGGGGTCAATTCCTATATTCTTAATGGAAAAACACCTGAATATTTTTCAGAAGAATTTATTGAAAAATATCCTGTCTTTATTATCAACTATGATATTCTAGGAAATGAAGATAAAGATGAAAAAGAAAAGGAAATGGCAAGACGCAAAAAGGCAAAAGAGGCAGGCATGCCATTCCGTAAAAAGACAATTGCTGTTTATGGTTGGTGTGATGAACTTTCCAAGATTCCGTTCAGAACAATTATTGCTGATGAAGTTCAATATATTGCTGAGCCTGAGACAATAAGGGCAAGGGCAGTAAATCAAATATGTTCTGCAATAAAGAAGTCTAAAAAATTATTTATTAGTGGAACACCTTATGAAACACGCACAAGTCAATTTTTTACTTCCCTGCATATTCTTGACTCAATTCAATTTCCAAATCGTTACAAATTTCTTATGCGTTATTGTGACCCTGTGAAAACATTCTTTGGGTGGAAATTTGACGGCTTGAGCAATGCTGAAGAACTACATTCAATGATTTCCAAGTTTATGATACGCAGATTGAAAAAAGATGTTCTGAAGCAATTACCACCAAAAATCCGTGCCGTTGTACCTATGAATGTAACACCTACTGAAAGGGCAAAATATGACCAGATAGATGAACAATTTGAGCGGGATATTATATCAGGAAAAAAAGACAAAAAGGCTCAGTTGGGTCATATCGCAGAACTTAAAAAAGGTGCTTTTGAGGCAAAGAAAAAAGCCATTATTCAGTGGATTAAGGATTATTTGGAAATCAACTCAAAGTTAGTGGTATTCATTTATCATCATTCCACATACAATTCCTTAATGCAGGAATTTGGAAAAATTGCCGTTGGAATAACTGGGGAAACACCTACAACTGAAAGACAAAATATTGTAGACAGATTTCAGAATGATGATAAAATAAAATTGTTTATCGGACAAATAAAGGCAAGTGGTGTTGGTCTGACCCTAACTAAAGCAAATGCAACCGCTTTTGTAGAATTTGGAACAACAGCTCCGATGCACGAACAGGCTGAGGATAGAGTGCATAGAATTGGTCAAGAGGCAGATTCTGTTATGGCTTATTATCTCATTCTTGATAACAGTATTGAGAATGATATTATGAGCACTCTTGAACACAGGAATAAAGATTTGAAACAAGTTATGAATAATGAATCTGATGCGAGTTTATTTTCAGCCGATAGTGATATGAATGAAGCAATCCTAACTCAATATAAAAAAAGAAAAAATATTTAATTTTTTCTAAAAACCTATTGACTTTTTTTATAAAGTGTTTTATATTTATAAATGTAAGGGAACAAGAACACCTTACAAGGAGTAAACTATGAAAACACAAATTAAATGGACTAAAACTTTTGATACTGGAAAATGCAAATGTTATCAACCTGATGTAAAAGGTTTGAGTTTCATTTGGTATTATCAATTTAGAGGTTATGAAGTTGGAAGGGGAAAAGATGGAGTTCGATTTAAAACTTTGAAAGAAGCAAAAGATTTTGTTTCAAAATCTGTAAAATAAAAAAAATAAGGTTTTGCAGGATTCTTCAAAAATCCTGCAACCTTTTAAGTGAGGTAGAAATATGATTTTTGAAGATTGGGAACTTAACATTATAAAAAAAGCACTGAATGATACTGATTTGATGCAATGTGCAATAATAAGCAATAAGATAGAGCAACTTCAGGCGACTTCACGAAACAAACGCTATACATTGCGGACAACGGACTGGCTTTCTGATTCAGCAAAAAGACAGAAAGGGAAAAAGAAAAAAGCGGTAAAAGGAGGCGATTTAATATGACTGTAATTGAACAGAGAACAATGGAATCAATACAGAAAATGGAACGAAAAATAAGTGAGTTTTCGTTGCGAGATTATTTTGCAGGGCAGGTGCTTGCTGGAATGGCTGATTATGTTGACAAAGATAATCCGAATTTAATAGCAAAGGTCTGCTATATACTTGCGGACGCTATGATTGAGGTGCGGAATGACAGTTGAGAGATATTTGGAAATAAGAAAATCTTACGGAATAACTTGCACATCTATTCCAGACAATAGCGTAATTGAAAATATGACAGAAGAAGAATGTCATTTGGCTATGGAAAAATTATGCGAGATATTCAAGGAAGTTTTTGGAAAGGAGAAAACAAAATGAAAAAATCTGAAATACAGGTGTCATTACCAATGACAAGTTATGAGGAACTGTTGTTATGGAGGGATAGATATAACGGCTTGGTAGGTGATATTATGCGATGTTTCAATTTTGATTTTGCCGAAACGGAAAACAGGATTGATTT
>CALAVA010000097.1 GCA_937892025.1 uncultured Bacteroidales bacterium | reverse complement strand
CAATGATGAAATTGGGACTCATCAAAGGTGGTGATTTAGATAATTGCATTTTCTAAATCACCACCTTTGATGAGTCCCAATTTCATCATTGGCATAATTTCATGTAAGAAACAGAATGTTCTACAAGGGGCTATTTCTGTTGCAAAATCGTTTATGTCTGCCAATTGATGATATTGTTGTCCTAATATTTTTGTTTTATAGTCCACATAGACAGTTACAGAGAAAGTATCGGCAGGTATGGCTAATAGTTCTACATTGTTGTTTTTGTCCTCGTAGCGGACAACTTCTCTTAAGTTTAGCGTTTCTTGTTCTGCCTCCAATTCCCGAATGCCACATTTAAGAATGGCCTCTGTAAAAGGTTGGGCACTGCCGTTTAGAATGGGTACTTCATCACCGTCTATCAAAACAAGTACATTGTATATGTTAAAAGCGGCAAAACTTGCCATCAGATGTTCAATGGTTTGAACGGTAACACCATTGTAATTTTTGATAGATGTTCCGCGATTGGTATTTGCTACGTTAGACGCAAGTGCCTCTATGATAGGTTGGTTTTCCAAATCTGTCCTTTGAAATTTTATTCCATGATTAGCCTCTGTCGGACAGCATGTTATGCTGACGTTTCTGCCACTATGAAGCCCTTTGCCCGATAAAGAAAATTTGGATAGAAGCGTTCTCTGTTTCATTTTTTTATTATTTTAATTTTATTTTTTGTCCTAATTGTAAAGTTGATTCTGCTTTAATATTGTTTAATTTACACAATTCGTTGATACTGATGTGATATTTTTTTGATAGTCCATACAAGGTGTCTCCTTTTTTGATGATATGTATTGTCGGCTTTTCACTTTGAATGGGAGTTGTATTTAGATTTTGTATGGCGGAATCTGTAGCAAGGGAGGCTTTTGTTGTATCGTTGTATTCAAACAATTGTTCATAAAGATTAACCATATCTGATACATCTGTATGCCAAGATGTGTCAAGAGGGGTGGTGTTTTCACCTGCGGAAAACTTTTTATTGCTGACTTTTAGACAAGTAGTTATTAGTGTTTTGTTGTTGAAATCTATGATAGTATGTGGGTTGAAGTGTTCGTATAAGAATCTTGTTTCAAAGTGGAGGTGGTCTGTTGTTGCTCGCCCTGTTCGTCCGGCCAATCCAATTAAATCACCGGCGTGTACGATTTGGTTTTCTTCAACTTCCAATTTTGACAAGTGAGCATAGAATGTTTCTAATCCGTTATTGTGTCTTAAGACAACGAGTTTTCCGTAGCCGTAATAACCTTCATTGGCAATTCTGACAACTCCGTCCCATGCAGCGACAATACTATCGCCGGCATTGAGTTTTATATCTACGCCAGTATGCATTCTACTCCCTCTGATACCATAATCAGAACAAATTTTGGCATTTAAACGGCAAGGGAAAATAAAACTATTTTCATTGTCCATATTTAAGTTTAACAGATATTGTTGAGTTGTAAAAATATCCGCCGAACGGGTGTTTTTGCTGTTCCAAGTGTTTTTATATAGATTTCTTGCTGGAATAGAATCAGTTGTGGCATAAATAAAAGTTTTGCCTATAGCATTACAGACAACAAGAATAAAGCATATCCACAGACCGATGATTTTAATTTTCATATTCTGTATTTCTATGTATAAAAAAAGCAGCATTTCTGCTACTTTTAGTCGGGATAGCAAGATTCGAACTTGCGACCTCCTGCTCCCAAAGCAGGCGCGATAACCGGACTACGCTATATCCCGTTTCTATCACTTGGCGGAGAAGGGGGGATTCGAACCCCCGGTACCCTTTCGAGTACGACAGTTTAGCAAACTGCTGGTTTAAGCCACTCACCCACCTCTCCAACAATTGGTAGTTCGCAAAGGTACA
>CALAVA010000096.1 GCA_937892025.1 uncultured Bacteroidales bacterium | reverse complement strand
ATTTTTCTCTAAAATCTCATTGTATTATACATATTGTATTTCCATCAATGCCAAATCCAAATTATCCAAAGGTTTGTTATAAGCACCTCTTGTTGTAGAAAATAAACGAATATTGCCATTCTTGTCTCTTTTGACACTTGTCCAACGAGGACAATCCAAACCTGCAAAACTATTCAAATTCAGACTTATGGTAGAATCTGCCCAATTGGGAAGTATGCTTGTTACTTTTTCTTCTGTAGGAATAACGGCAAGCCATTCTGCTTCTGTTTTAATATCAACGCCATTAACAGAAGCCAAATTGGATACAGAAGACCATTGATTGTTGTTGGCAATATCACATTGGTTGGCAATTGTGCCATTCAAATACAACGGATAGGAATTATTCCCTATAATGAAAATGTTATTATTGCGAATGGTAAAATGAGAATGGGCATCATTATGGACTTGAATGCCTCTCATTCCTATGGAGCCACTTTCACAATGTATAGAATTGTTAATAAAATCAATGTGGCAGGTGCCTGTATTTGTTGCAATGCCGTTATCAGAGGCAATAGAGTAGGCCATAATTTCATTGTTAGCCACCAAAATAGGAGTGTTTGCTCTACCCAAAGCACCTAAATTGATGCCTTCGGTTCTGCCTGACTTATTATAACTCTTTATTTTATTGTTGCAAACCTCACCATAACCGCCATATCTCAGCCAAATACCATACCATGGACTTGCAGCAGCAGAACGTTGGTAACATTCATTGCCACGAACATACGGATTTGCATAATAAAGATATATCGCACTGCGATAAGTACCATTTATGACATTGCTATCTATATAAACTAAACCCGTATCTGTTAGGGAACCTGCGTTGAGAAAGAAACCATCATAACCGCCTTGAAGTATATTGTGATTAAAACGGACATTGCTTAACCTGCCAATATTAACTGCCATGTTTACAACTTTATAGTTAGCATTTGTTGTGTCTTTGCCTAATAACTTACACTGACTAATATGAATATTTGATGCAGAACCCGTAAAAATAATCGGGGCAGTATAATATGTTTTAGCATTTGTATAGGCCTTACCTGAAGCGTCTATGGTCAAATGTTTTAACGTAATATTTGAACTATTATTAAATGTAACCGCATAAGCAGCACCCGTTCCCGCATTTACTCTTAATATGGTACTATCCGCATTGTTGGCTGCTGAACGGATAATCAATTGGTAATTGCCCCAATTGGCTCCAACATTGGAAAAATCCCATTGCTGTTCTATCAATGAATCTGTTAGTGCCAACTCTACATCTCCTGAAATACCACAAGCAGCAAAAGAATTTAAGGCTGCAGCAACAGAAGAAAAATCATTGGAGGCATCTGAACCTATAGTGAAAACCCCAGAAATGGGATTGGCACCATTACACCCAAATATACTTTTTGTTAATGTAGAAGTGTCATTTGTTACGCCATTTGGTGTATGAACCCAAACAGAAATGGTGTCAAAAGAACGAACAGAAGGCATATAGGAACCTAAAGTAATGGTATCCCTAAAACCTTCTGCTAAATTTCCATTCCAATGATAATCAGATTGTTGAACGCCGTTTATAGACCAACTGATAATAGCAGATGTCAAATTGTTCAAACCCAAATTTTGTATCATGGCTTGTACAGGAGTGCTACCACCCATTACATAATCAGGTCCAATATTGGTCAATAGTACATCATTGCTGTCCAAGGCAAAGCTCAAACGTATCAATGGCACATTGTTTGATGTTGTACTTTGTGCCATTGCTAATGAGGTGTTGCTATGACCAAAACGAACTCTGTCGCTCAAATTATTATAATACCAAGAGGTGCTTGTTTGTGTGGTGTTTTTAGTTACTGCCGTATAAACAATCAAGTTGGAATCTGGCAATAGCGTAAATGGATTGTTCAAAAACAAATCTACCCAACCTATTTTGCTTGTAAGGGGACCTGCATATACCAATATTGCTCCCGATAAAGAGGGGTCTGCATAATCACCTGCTCCCGTAGCATTGTCAATGCTTGTTGCCGAAGTCTGTTTTAAATATACATAAACACTATCTGTCACAGTGTTGTCTGTTGCACATTTCCATGCCAAATGGGTGATGTTTCCACTACGCAATTCTGAGGCTAAATATAAAACTCTTGACCAAGAATAGGTATAATCTTCATCGTATGGCAAAGATAAGTTTGTTAATGTTGAAGTGGTGTCTTCCCAATAAAAATGTTTTCCTTCTCTATCTACAATAATATATGAGGAATCTGAAGCATTGTTGCCGTAAGTGTCTGATGCTGACACTTTATAGTCTATGCGTGTGCCTATCAAATAAGAACCAAGATTGGCCGTATAAGTAGAACCAGACACCAAAGACAATGGTACAGAATCGTAGCTTATGGTATTACCATACGTTAATTTTAATTGTAGATATTGTGGAACAATAAGAGCGGCATCTGTATTGCTCTCCATTTTTACATAAACGGAAAATGGACCTGTGTATATCTGTCTGCCATATATGGAAGGAGCGACAAAACAAATAGTCGGAGGAGCGATATGCCATATAGAAGCTTCTACTTTAAAATTGTCCAACAACCATCCGTAGGCAAAATTAGAACCTGCCACATTTCCTTTCTTGATAATAAAACGGAATTGGGCTCGCTCGAAACCTACTTGATTGGACAAATCAAAAGACTCTGACTGCCACCAAGAAGAAGCAGGAACAGACAGATTGTTCGTGCTGTCCCAAATTGCATAACTTGATGAACTAAATTTTCCGTTGTCAAATTTTCCTGAACCCGTATAGGATGAAGTCGGAATCACCTTCCATGCTCCCGCTTGACCCATTTGGTCCAAACGATACTCTATCCGAGCCACATCTGAAGAAGGAACCTTACAAATTTGGTCAAAACTCAAACGCACATTCTCATAACCAGAAAAGTCATAAATAGGACTCGTTAGAATAATGGAGTCGCCTTCTGAAGTCGGAACCACTCCATGATAAGAATTTGGAGCAGATACACTATATGTGTTCTCAGATGACCAACTCGCACTAAGAGAGTTTGTAACACTAAAAGTGATAACTCCGTCAAAGTCTTCTTTCGCAATCGTAAAGACTTGAGCCTTTCCCATTTGTAGAATTAGAAAAATTCCACATAAAATAAAATAAAACCTTTTCATCTCTTTTTTGTATTTTTTTATGCCTACTCTTTTCTAGATTTTCGGCTTCCTCTATGTATTTTATATTTTTTTGAATTGCAAAGGTACATTTTTTTGTTGAATTTAGGGGGAAAAACGTTTAGGTTAAAACTTAATTAATAGGAATAAACAATTTAAAAATGAAATTTCTTCCCATATCAAAAACACCTTGTCTGCCAGTTACGCTGTTGATGTCTGCATACTTTAAGTGGCTGAGATGATCTTGATAGGTGGTGTTGAGCAAGTTTTCGGCAATGATGTGTATTTCTAATGCTTTCCTTTCTTTTATGATAATGTCTGTTCCTATGGAAAGGTTCAGTAGGGCATATCCTGCCGTGGAGGTTTCAGTGTTATAGGCTTTATAATAATGATTTTGTTTCATATACCAATCCACACCAATGGTTATATATGCGTTGTTGAATAGACTGGCTTTGTGGGTAATTTCCCATGTTATATCAGTTGTCCATTTGGGTGCTGGTGTAAAAGGCAGATATTTTGTTGATTCAGGCTGATTGAGTTGTATAGCGTAAACATAACTGAAAGCCGTTCCTATGTGTAGTTGGTGTATAGGGTGGATATCAACAACAGTTTCTAAGCCCATTAGTAAGGCATTCCCTTGTTGAAACTGAAAGGTCATAAGGTCTTCTTTGATGATACTATCTAAACGGGAGGCAAAGATATAGTTGTTCACATAATTTACAAAAGGTGTTATTTGTAAGGATAAGTATCTGTTGTTGTAGTCCACTCCGAGGTCGGTTTGTAGGCTATATTCGGGTTTAAGGCTGTTATTGCCAATTTCGTACCGCAGTGTACCTTCATGGTGTCCGTTGGCACTCAACTCGTTTATGCTTGGAATTCTAAATCCTCGTGAA
>CALAVA010000095.1 GCA_937892025.1 uncultured Bacteroidales bacterium | reverse complement strand
CTATGAAGAATATTTTTTATGAAAAAATAGTCTTGTATGTAAATGTGCTCAAAAAATATTGTTCAAAAAACGACAATTCTGGTATTAATAATTATAAAGATTTTATCAATTTATGTCCTATAAGCATATATATAAGACTTCCTTTAAAAACAGATAATGGGAATAATAAAGAAAGAAAAAATAAATTTAAGATAGAAATATCTTCAAGTGGGAAAACTCCTTCCTATATACATAATGCTGAAATGCGTTTCGAATCAATCACTGCTGGACAATATTATACAAGTTTAAAACAAAAAACGAAATATATTTATTATTATACTGATATAGGAAAAAATGAATTTCCTTCTGAAATAATATTAAATAACAGATTAGGAGCAAATGAATTAGTGGCTAAAATTGTTAAAAAAAATACTGTAGAAATGTTTTCTAATTGGGATAGAAGAGTTAAATTACCAACTGCAGAAGATAATGACAAATCTAATTATTTGAAATATAATCACGAATTGAATAAAATAATAATAACTAAAGAAAATTTGGAAAATTGTGGTTTAGGTTGCGAACTGCATTTTGGAGTATTTACAAGAGAAACAAGTTTATATTATCAATTAAATGAGTTTTTAGTAATGTTTAATAAAAATTATAAAAATGAGCCAACTAATTTAGTCCTTAATCAAAATATAGATGATTCTATAACTGAGTACACTTCTAACAAATATTATATATCTCAATTAGAAAATGAAAACATAAATAAATTAGTATTTACTTTTGATAGTGATTATTGTTCACTTTGTATTATAAGAATACAAAAAGATGAAATTTTTGACGAAAAAAACATTAGTACATTAATTATTGGCAAGTAGTTGTATGATTGGGAAATGTACTTTTACACAAATTTACTGAATGTTAATTTAAAATATGTGATTTAATGCGTAACTTAATGTCGCTTTTTGATAGTTTTATTATGCAACGAAAAAAAATATTATTGTTTTTTCTTCTCCTATGTTCTTATATAGGAAGCATTTCTGCTACAGACTTTTCTATAAATCGGAAAAAAGAGAGGAGCAAATTTTGGACGTTTTTTCACCTTGATAGCACCGCTACCAATCTCAAATACACTACTTCTGATTATCTCAGTGAAAACACTCCCCAGCAATGGGGTGTAAAAGTTGGTGGCTATGTTGGTGTGGATTTAAATTGGGACACACGCCACAATGTAAACGCTCGAGAAGGCATTTTGACCCTTTATCCACAAGATATAGTCTTGGATGCCAATGGAAAAGATATCAATGCACGCTCTTCTTTCAATTTGTTGGCGATGAACACACGTTTGAGCATACGTATTCAAGCCCCACAAGCTCTTGGAGCCAACATTTCTGGTTTAGTAGAAGGCTGGTTTATTGGCGTTTCTAACATAACGAGCAATAGTTTTTCACTGCGTCATGCCTTTATTTCACTACAATGGACCAACACAAAACTGCTCATTGGTCAATCGTGGCATCCTTTGTTTACCGAAGATTGTTTTGCCTATACCGTCAGCGGAAGTGCAGGTGCTCCATTTCAACCTTTCAGCCGTGCACCTCAAATTCGTTTAGACCAAACTTTGGGAAAATATCATCATCTAATAGTTTATATTAACTCACAAAGAGATTATAGCAGTTTGGGACCCAATGGTAGCAGTTCGGAATATTTAAGATATAGTGCCATTCCTGAATCTGGTTTGCAATATTATTTCAAATTTGACAAAGAAAAGAAAAACTCTACCCTATTCGGTTTGGGTGGAGATTACAAATATCTGATTCCGAGAGAGACAACAGCAGACAATATCGCTACTCAAAAAGGTGTGCATAGTTGGGCTGGACTATTGTTTTTTCACCATTGCTCCTATTTGAAAACAGATAATCAAATAGGGATAAAAGCCAAAGTGGTCTGGACTTGCGGCTTTAACGATATGCTTACCGTTGGAGGCTATGCTATCAAATACTACAATCCACTTCCATTAAATCAAAACATTGATTATGAATATGTAGGATTACACAACATCAGTGCTTGGATAGATATTTATGCCAATATCAAAGCATGGGAATTTGCCATTTTTGCCGGTTATTGCGAAAATCTCGGTGCTTTATCAAACATTCAAGATTGGAATAATGCCAATAGTTACTTTATGAGCAACTTTAATATCAAAAATATATACAGAATTGCCCCTCGCATAAAATATAATGCAAAAAAACTGCAATTTTCCTTTGAACCTGAATACACCTCGGTTTGCTATGGAAACACACGCAATAGTGTGGGAGTTGTGCAAAAAACAAATACAGATTATCCCAATGCACAAATACATGCTGTTCATAATCTCAGATTTTTATTTTCTACAACCTTGTTTTTTTAAAATATTGTAAAAAAAAAATATTAACTTTGCATTTTTAGAAAAAAATAGTTTACAATGAGTAATATGATTACAATAACAAGCGATTGGGGCGATAAAGATTTTTATGCAGCCATTTTCAAAGCCAGCATACTATCCTTAACTCCAAATTGTCAGATTGTGGATATTACACATAAAATTCCATTGGCAGATTTTAGCAAAGCCGCCTATCAAATAAAAACGGCTTTCCCTTTCTTTCCTGAAAAAACCATACACGTCATTGCTGTTAACTCCATCAACAACATAGACTTGCCTATCTATCAAACATGGTTGAAAAGTAAGGAAAAAACCGATGAAAAAGATTTCTTTTTTACTGATTATATTGCCTTTGAGTACAATAAGCATTTCTTTTTGTGTCAAAATAATGGTTGTTTATCTTCCATTTGCTCTGATTTGGACCAAATTGAACACATTGTTCAATTGCCTCGCACTGAAAAGAAAAAACATCTAACATTTTCTGTATTAGATTATTACCCCGAAGCAGTTTATAAATTATTGCAAACCAAAGATGTATCTCAAATTGGAACCCCATACGACAAGAAAAAAATCCTTATTTGTCCCAATACAGATGCCATTATTTTAAGACAAACAGAAAATATTATCAAATGTAGAATCAAACATATTGACTATTACGGCAATGTAATTACCAATCTAAAAAAAGAAACCTTTATGCAAGTTGCTAAAGGAAGAAGAAAATTCACGTTCTACGATACAATAAGCAAAGAAGAATACAAAGTATATCTATCAAAAACTTATGAAGATATACGTAGTCGCCAAAATGACCTTTTCTTTGTTTTTGGCGAAAGCCAATATTTGGAATTTGGATTTTACCAAACCTCTTGGAAAGAAATGATGGCAAACTACACAAAAAATCTATCCAATATAGAATTTACCATCAAATTTTCTGATGAATAAATCAAGACTATCAAAAATGAATATTCTTTTTATCTGTTTGGGCAATATTTGCCGTTCGCCAATGGCTGAAGGTGCTATGAAAAAAATTTTAGAAGATTTGCATATTACTGATTTACATCATGTTGATTCTTGCGGTTTTGAAGCCTATCATTTAGGCGAGCCTCCTCACAAAATGGCACAACAAACCGCTTTAAAACATCATATTGACATTTCTGCACAAAGACAACGCCTATTCTCCCCTATCGATTTTGATAATTTTGACCGTATTTTTGTTATGGACAGCAACAATTACAAACTCGTCAATCAGCAGAAACGAACAGAAGAAGATATGAAAAAGGTTGATTATCTTTACAATATGATAAATCCGACACAAAACACTCCCATTCCTGACCCTTGGGGCGGAACAACTAAAGACTTTGAACATGCTTTTGATATGATTTGGAAGGCTTGTCTAAAACTTGGACAAAACTTATTAAACCAACAATCCACACAATAATATTAAACTAAATTTAGTAAACCAACTTGAAATTGTTGTAATAATTTTTATTATCTTTGTAGTATCAAATAGAACAATAAAAATAGAATGACAAAAAAACTCTTGATATTAGCATACGATTTTCCACCATACGTTTCTGTTGGTGGCTTGAGACCATACGCTTGGTACAAGTACCTGAAGGAATACGGCGTGAATTTTTAGTTTGTTTTTATACTCAAAATTTATTACTTTTGCAATAGAAATGCTGGAACAATGACTCCGTTAGAAGTAGAACAAATTATCGGACAGGGAGAAAATGCACAAGTGGAATTCAAGGAGGCTTTGAATAGACTTCCGCAGTCTTTTTACGAGACGGCAGTCAGTTTCTCGAATACAGATGGTGGCATAGTGCTTTGGGGTGTAGATGATAGTGGATGTGTCATTGGAATAGACCGTGATTTGTGTACAAAATTACAGAAAGATATTGTGTCAACTTTAAATTCTGACGATTGTGTATCTCCATCGATTTATGTTCAGCCTTTTTGTGTCAATTTGCAGGAAGGAAATGTTCTAGTTTGTCAGATTCCTGCAAGTAGCCAGATACATAGGTATAAAAATGACATTTATGTTAGGGAATATGAGTCGGATATAAAAATTACAGGGAATCAGTTGAGGATAGGTGATTTGTATCTTCGGAAGAGAAATTTCTTTTCGGAATCCACAATTTATCCGTTTCTGGAAATGTCTGATTTGGATGAGAACCTTTTCGAAAAAGCTCGCACACTTATTCGGGGCTATCGAAGTGACCATCCTTGGCTTTTTGTTGGTAATGAAGAGCTATTGTGCAGTTCCTCTTTGTATGTTAAGGATTTTAAAACCGGGAAGCAAGGTTTAACTTTGGCTGCTGCTCTAATTTTTGGCAAGGATGCGACAATACAGTCAATTCTTCCTGCGTATAAGGTGGAGGCCATGGTCAGAATTAAAAACAAACTTCGTTGGGATGACCGCATTATGCCTCCTTTACGGACAAATCTAATAGATACATATTTGGAACTGAAGTCTTTTATAAATAGACATCTGCCAGAGAAATTTTATCTTGATGGCGACCAAAGGGTTGATTTGCGAGATAAAATTTTTAGGGAAGTTATTGCAAACGCTATCGTTCATAGGGAATACACAAGTGCATACGCAACAGAGATGGTAATTTATGATTCGGAAGTTATAATAACGAACCCGTGCAAACCGCTTTTTCATGGATTTATTGACTATAATAATTTTAATCCGTATCCCAAGAATCCCAATTTGCGAAAATTTTTCACGGCCTTCGGGTGGACAGAGGAGATTGGCTCTGGCGTAAGGAATACCAACCGCTATGTTCCGTTATATAGTGACGGAGCACATCCATCGTTTGAAGAGAATGATATTTTTAAGGTTTCTGTACCATTACAACACTATACATTCAGACCATATATCGAAAACTTTTCGGAATGGCTTAATTTGCCTGTTAATCCTGTGGAACACCTATATAAAGGAATGTCGGATTTAGAACTTCCATCAAGGCTTAATGATATTTCGTGGAATGATTTGATTTTGGATATGGTGCCGAGTTGGGTGGAAAAAGGCACTGAGTTCCCAGAATTGTTATTCTCTGAAATTCAGTATCTTCCTGCCGAAAAAATAAAAAAGGTGCCGAGTTGGGACAAAAAAGGTAATGAGTTGTTGCCTAAAAAAATATGGTATATCGTTGCAATTCTTTCATTGTGTTCCGCTCCGGTTTCTTTCGGGCAGCTATTACATTTCTTCCAATACAAGAAGCAAAGTTCTTTTAGGGAGAATTATTTGAATCCATTGAAGAAACTGCAATTTATTAGAATGACAAAACCGGATATCCCTAATGCTCCTGATAACAAGTATGTAATAACTGATTTGGGGATTGCTTTTCTGTTAAACAAGTAGATAATGTCACAATTTTACTATATCATGCTTTTTTGTATTTTAATCTTGTATATATAAACACTGACTTATGAAACGACTTTTGATATTAGCATACGATTTTCCACCATACGTGTCGGTTGGTGGATTGAGGCCATACGCGTGGTACAGGTATTTGAAGGAATATGGGGTTGAGCCTGTGGTTGTTACACGTCAGTGGGGCAACAAGTACGGCAGCGAACTCGACTACATTGCACCCGGCGAAAGCGACGAAACCATTGTAGAGGAAACCGCGTGCGGCATGGTAATACGCACACCTTACAATCCGAATCTTGCAAACCGCATAATGCTTAAATATGGGCGCACAAAATTTTCGCTGATACGCAAAATGATTACGGCGTGGTACGAGTTTATGCAGTTCCTATTCTTTGTAGGACCAAAATCGGGCTTGTATCGCGGAGCAAAGGAATATTTGAAACAAAATAAGGTTGATGCGATAATCGCTACAGGCGAGCCGTTTGTGTTGTTTAAGTATGCATCGGCATTAAGTAGTAAATACGATATTCCATGGGTGGCGGACTATAGGGACCCGTGGACAGAAAACAAAAATAAAGTTACATCGCCTTTCGAACGTTTCTGGGAGCGGAGATTTATGGCAAATGCCACCGCTATGACAACGGTTTCTGATTTTTTAAAAAAAAAAATAGGCGAAAATATCACTTTACCAACCACTTATATTATCCCTAATGGTTATAATCCCGATTCAATAAAGCAGGTTGAACACATTGAACAAAAAAATGATGTTATGCGTATTGCCTTGGCGGGATCTATATACGAGTGGCACCCATACAAAAGTGTGGTTTCTGCATTTGCTGAGTTTGTGCAAAAAAATAACGAAATCCCAAAAATTGAATTGAATTTCTTCGGCATAAACAGACATGAAGAAATAAGACAGTATGCACGGAAAAACAAACTTGAAAATTTCATCCATGTGTATCCACGCATGAAAAATGCAGAATTGTTAGAACATTTGTGTGAACATAATGTCATGTTGCTCTTCAACGATTATTCTTATATGGGAACAAAAATCTACGATTATCTGGCAATTAAACGGCAAATAATATTATGTTATTCCGATGATGCGGAAACAAAAAAACTTAAGGATGATTATTATCCATATTCATTGTCGGAAGATAAAAGTTTGAGCAATCATCTCCAAGAAGACTGTCTGTTGGAAACTAACGCAGGCATCATTGTGAAGGACAAAAAACACCTGTCGCAAGTTTTGACTGACTTGTATGCTGAATTTGAAGCGAATAAAAGTATAAGGTGCAATTCCGATAATACCGAGAAATATTCGAGGGAAGAGCAAACCCGGCAATTGGCGGAAATAGTGCTTACGGAGTTATCTTGAAAAATTGGCTGCGTTCTTTATATCCATATTCCCTAACCTTACAAGGTTGGAGAAAAGGAGGAACCCTCCATGAGATATCGGTATTTATCCCTCGCTGCTCAAGAAATCCCCTAAAAACATCCTGTTTATCAACCCTGACGATGAACTGATACCATGTATGTTTACATCCATCGGCAATAAGTGGGAGCGTAACTTTGGGATTTTTGATTTCAGAGAGGTATCTGCGTGCAATATGATCTCTGTTCGC
>CALAVA010000094.1 GCA_937892025.1 uncultured Bacteroidales bacterium | reverse complement strand
TGTATTATGCTAATGGTGATAGATTTGAAGGCTTTTATGAAAAAAATTTTGTTTTGTATTGCTTTAACACTCTCCGTTGTCGCCAATGGAGCCAATCATGCTACCTTAAAAGGACAAGTTGCTAATTTTGTACAAGAATCTTTAACCCTTCAGTTGGTCAATCCTTTTAATCAACAACAGATTTTTGAAGAAGTAACGATAGGTAAAAAAGGCACGTATGCGTTTTCGTATGTACCTAAAAATATTGGTTTTTTCTATGTGCAATTTGATGCAAACAAGCGTATTTTGGTAGTCTTAGAACCCAACAAACCCGTAGAAATGGATTTTGATATGCAAACGGGTGAAATTACAAGAGTTGTTAATTCTGAGGAAATTGCTTTGTTGCAAAAATTCCAACAAGCAAGCAAACAAATTGATGAAAAAATGCTTTTGATAAAGCAAAAAGGTTCTGCTGCTACAACTGAAGAAATGGCGGCTATAAACGCCCAATTTATGATAGAAAAACAACAATTTTGTATGGACAACCCAGACAATTATGCCACACTTGTATTGTTGGATTATCTTCCCATAGAAAACAATAAGGTAATTTACGACACCGTTTTGAACACCTTGTACAACAAATATCCACAGGACAATTACGTACAAAACAAATATAACATTTACCAAAAAAGCAAACGAACAGAAATCGGCAATATGGCTCCAGAAATAGCCCTGCCCGATACAAATGGAAAAATGTTTAAATTATCTTCTTTAAAAGGGAAGGTTGTTATTATTGATTTTTGGGCATCATGGTGTGGTCCATGCAGAATGGAAAACCCTAATATGGTTCGTTTGTATAACACCTATCATCAAGACGGCTTAGAAATATTAGGTGTCTCTTTAGATAGAACAAGACAACAATGGATAGATGCCATTCATAAAGATGGTTTAACATGGACACATATTAGCGATTTGAAATATTGGCAGTCTGCCGCTGCTGAACAATATGGTGTGCATAGTATTCCTCATACCGTGCTTTTGGATAGAGATGGAAAAATTGTAGCAAAAGGCTTGCGAGGAAGCAATTTGGAAGAAAAGGTAAAAGAAATTTTGAATGTTAAAGAATGAACCTTATATCTTTTCTCTTGATGATTCTCCCTCTTCTTTTTTTATAGATGTAGAGTTTTTGCCTGCTTCGTATGTCGATACATGGAAAGACTTGGTTGCCATTGGCGGAGATTTGACGACAGAGCGTTTGTTGGCCGCTTATAGAGAAGGAGCCTTTCCAATGCCCATAGACGACATGTTAGCATGGTGGTCGCCGTTCCCAAGATTATTGATTTTACCTCAAAATGCCAAATTCTCAAAAAGTTTGTTGCATCGTGTGCATCGTCAAGAGTATGAAGTACGTATTGACACAAATTTTGAACAAGTAATTTGGTATTGTCAAAATGTGGACAGAACAGGCGGATGGATTACCAATGAAATTATAAGTGCTTATCAAAAATTGTATGATAAAGGCATCGCCCATAGTGTAGAGACCTACGACAATGGCAAACTTGTTGGCGGATTGTATGGAATAAGCATAGGCAAAATGTTTGCAGGAGAATCAATGTTTCATCTTAAAAATGATGCCTCCAAAGTGGCTTTTTATCATTTGGTGCAAATATTGTTGTCTTTAGATTTTCATTTCATTGATTGCCAGCAAGTTTCACCACATTTTATGGCATGGGGAGGGGCATTGTTTTCTAAACAAGAGTTTTTTCAAAAATTACGTTTTGCCTTATCTTTTGACACCCTACAACAAAAATGGACTTCTTTGTTGTAGTTTGCAAACAAAATAAGTATTTTGAAGATTGATAATTATCTGTTTGTAGAAATTTATGAAAGTATCCCATATTTTACCTATTTGTTTCAGCCCGACAGGACAGACCAAAAATATAGTTTTGAACTTATCGCGACAATTGTCATCTACCTTGGGAGTAGCCTTGTTTCCATGTTTGGATTTTACCTTGCCGTCCCAACGTCAAAAGTATCAATTATTATCTGTTTCTCCAAGCACTTTGGTTGTTTTTGGCAGCCCGACTTACGCAGGCAGAATTCCCAATAGAATATTGCCTTTTATAGAAACACTATTTAGAGGCTCCAATACACCAAGCATTTCGGTGGTAACTTTTGGCAATCGGAGTTTTGACAGTTCTTTAACGGAATTAAGTGTGCTTTTAGACTGCCTTCATTTTCATGTTTTTGCGGCTTCCGCTTGGGTGTATCCGCATGTTTTTTCTGCCCATATTGCCTCTAATCGCCCAAATAATGAAGACATAAAATTAAGAGAACAATTTGTTTGGGCAATTTGCCAAAAATTGCATCACGCCAAAGATTATCGCGAATTATCAAAACCTCAGATATATGAAAAAGAGATTATGCCCTATTATACTCCCCTTGATATAAATGGCAAGCCTGCCCTATTTCTCAAAGCAAAACCAATCACCAACCCGCTGAAATGCAATCATTGTAGCATTTGTATTAATCATTGCCCAATGGGGGCTATTTCTGCAGATAATCCTCAAATAGTAAATGGTATATGTATAAAATGTCATGCTTGTATTTCTGTATGTCCCAATCAAGCCAAATATTTTAAAGACGAAAGTTTTTTATCGCATGTAAGTATGTTAGAACAATATTATACTACTCCTGCAAAATCAGAAATCTATTTATAGATTTCATATCAAACAGAAAAATGATATCTGTGAACGTTTTTTATGATTAATATTATATTAAGAAAATATGAGTGAAGTTAGGGTTCGTTTTGCTCCAAGTCCTACGGGAGCATTGCACATTGGCGGTGTCAGAACAGCATTGTATAATTATCTGTTTGCTCGTCAAAATGGTGGAAAATTTATTTTAAGAATAGAAGATACAGATTCTTCTCGTTTTGTACCTGGTGCAGAACAATATATTATTGATTCTTTCAATTGGTTGGGCTTGACCTTTGATGAAGGTGTTCATATTCCTAACGAAGAAGGCATATCATATAGACAATCAGAACGTAAACCTATTTACAAACGATATGCCGACCTATTGGTGGACAAAGGGTTGGCATACATTGCCTTTGATACACCTGCCGAAATAGAGGTCAAAAGAAAAGAAATTGCCAATTTTCAATACGATTCTACAACAAGAAATGCTATGAAAAATAGTTTGACCTTGTCTGCCGATGAGGTTAAACAACGCCTAACCAACAAAGAACAATATGTAGTTCGTATCAAAATAGACCCCGGTGAGAACATCGAAATAAACGACCTTATCTGCGGGCATGTTTGCATCAACTCGTCTGTTTTGGACGATAAAGTTATTTGGAAATCATCAGATGGGCTGCCCACCTATCATTTAGCCAATATTGTTGATGACCACCTTATGAGAATATCTCATGTTATTCGTGGAGCGGAATGGTTGCCTTCTGCACCACTACATGTACTCTTATATCGCTATCTCGGTTGGGCAGATTCTATGCCTCAATTTGCACATCTACCATTAATACTCAAACCTGACGGCAATGGAAAATTGAGCAAAAGAGATGGAGATAGATTAGGCTTCCCTGTTTTTCCACTACAATGGGCAGACCCTAAAACAGGAGAAATTTCTACCGGATATAAAGAACAAGGCTATTTGCCCGAAGCTATCATCAATTTTTTGGCTCTATTGGGTTGGAACCCCGGAACAGAACAAGAAATATTCTCTTTAGATGAACTTATCCATGCCTTTTCTTTTAACAGAGTAAGCAAATCAGGAGCAAAATTTGACATAGAAAAAGCCAAATGGTTTAATCATAAATATTTACAAAACAAATCCAATACAGAAATCAGTCTTGAATTTCAACAAATATTATCTCAAAAAGACATCAAAGCCCCTTTGAATTATATTGAACAAATTGTGGCCTTATTAAAAGAAAGAATTAGTTTTGTTGCCGATATGTGGGAACAAAGTCATTATTTTTTCATCGCTCCAACAACATACGATGAACAAGTGATTCGTAAACGTTGGAAAGAAAATATGGGGAACAATTTAATTGAAATTCTTCATATTATAGAATCTGTACAACCCTTTGACAAGACCAAAGCTCATGATTTGACAATGGACTACATACAACAACACGAACTTCATTTAGGACACACCATGAATTGTTTCCGTTTGGCATTGGTAGGTGCTGCAAAAGGTCCAGATTTGTTTGAAATTATCAACCTATTAGGAATTGAAGAAACAAAAAAACGTGTTCTACAAGCAGTTTCTACAATAGAAAACAAGTTGTAAACAAAAGGTCATCACACATGTGATGACCTTTTACAAAAACAAACTATCAAACTAAAACTACCATAAAATGAAGTTTTAATTGTAGAGTGCAAACATTATGCCAAAATTGATACAAAAAAACAAAATTTGCCACTCCTTATTTCTCAAATAAAAAGATTTTTTGAAAGTATCTGGCACAAAAAGTAAACGGCGAGATATGGTGAAAAAGTTGTGGTATCAAGACGATTACGAGATAAATATTAGCGGTATATTCATAGCCAATGAGGAGGGATATTTGCTCATCAGATTGAGCAAATGAGATTTCTGCTTATCTGCCGATAGGCATGAAAGTTTTAGCGGAGACCAATAATTTTTTTTGTTAGCATTTTGGCAGTGATAGTTGTGCTATTATTGTTTTCTATTTTTACACGGCCGCGGCTGCGAGGGCTTAGGAGTGCCGCAC
>CALAVA010000093.1 GCA_937892025.1 uncultured Bacteroidales bacterium | reverse complement strand
ATTGTCGGTGATACAATGGGTAAATATCACCCTCACGGCGACTCATCTATTTATGGTGCCCTGGTTAATATGGCTCAGGAGTGGTCCACCAGGTATCCATTAGTTGACGGACATGGTAATTTTGGATCAGTAGATGGCGATTCAGCTGCCGCTATGCGTTATACTGAGGCCAGGTTATCTAAGATTTCCATGGAGATGCTGGCTGATATCAATAAGGATACTGTTGATTTCATGCCTAATTTCGATGAAACACTAAAAGAACCTACCATTTTGCCTGCTAAAATTCCTAATTTACTTATCAATGGCTCCTCAGGTATTGCTGTCGGTATGGCTACCAATATGCCACCTCATAATTTGTCTGAGGTGATTGATGGAATGGTGGCTTATATTGATAATCCTAATATAGAAATTGAAGATATTATCAAATATATCAAGGCTCCAGATTTTCCAACGGGGTGTACTATATATGGGTATGACGGAGTTAAAGACGCTATGATGACAGGCCGCGGAAAAATTGTCATGCGTGGTGATGTCGTAGTTGAAAATGAAGAACATGAACACGGCAGAGAAAGAATTGTTATCACAAATATTCCATATCAGGTAAATAAGGCCGAAATGGTCAAAAAAATTGCGGATTTGGTCAAAGAAGGAAAAATTGAAGGTATCGCCGAAATTCGTGATGAGTCCAAAAAAAATATTCGAGTTGTCTTAGAATTAAAACGAGATGCCATAACAAATGTGATTATCAATAAATTATATCAATATTCACCACTGCAATCGTCTTATAGTGTGAATAATGTGGCTTTGGTACATGGAAGACCAATGACACTCAACATTAAAGACTTGATAAAATATTTTATTGAACATCGTCACGAGGTGGTGGTGCGTAGAGCCAAATTTGACCTCAATAGAGCAATGGAAAGAATGCACTTGGTGCAAGGCTTCTTAAAGGCTTTGGATATTATTGATTTAATCATTGAACATATTCGTGCCTCCAAAACGGTTGAAGAAGCACGTCAAGGTTTGATGGATAAATGGCAATTCTCTGAAATTCAAGCCGCTGCTATTGTCGAGATGAGATTGAGACAATTGACTGGAATGGAAAGAGAAAAACTACAAAAAGAACATGATGATTTGGCAGAAAAAATAGATTATCTCAATAGACTCCTTGCTGACCAAGCCATGAGAATGCAACTTATCAAACAAGAATTGTTGGAAGTTAAAGAAAATTATGGAGATGAAAGAAGAAGCAAGATAGAATATTCTGCCACCGATTTCCGTATAGAAGATACTATACCTGATGAAGATGTGGTCATTACCATTTCTCATTTAGGTTATATCAAACGAACCTCACTAAGTGAATATAAGGTACAACATCGTGGCGGAAAGGGTATGAAAGGTGCAGATGCTCGTGAACAAGATTTTATTGAACATCTTTATACGGCAACTAATCATAATTATCTGATTTTCTTTACAGAAAAAGGAAAATGTTTTTGGTTGAGAGCCTTTGAAGTGCCAGAAGGAAACAAAACCTCAAAAGGAAGAGCCATTCAAAATCTCTTGAATATTGCTGCTGATGATACCATAAAGGCTGTTATTAATGTAAAAAATTTATCGGATAGTGATTACATTAATAATAATTACGTAGTCTTATGTACAGAAAAAGGTATTATCAAGAAAACTTCTTTAGAAGCCTATTCGCGTCCACGACAAAATGGTATTATTGCCGTTACTATAAGAGAAGGAGATAGTTTGTTAGAAGCCCGATTGACAGACGGAAATTCAGTGATAATGATGGCATTACGCTCTGGAAAAGCCATCAGATTTCCAGAAAATTTGGTGAGACCAATGGGAAAAAATGCTTCAGGAATACGTGGTATCAAGTTGGCTGACGACCAAGATAAGGTGATTGGCATGGTTTGTGTATCATCAAAAGGTGAAGATATTTTAGTCGTTTCTGAAAATGGCTTTGGAAAACGTTCTTTGTTTGAAGATTATAGAGAAACCAATCGTGGTGGTAAAGGAGTTAAAACAATTAATATTACCGAAAAAACAGGTAAATTGATTGCTATAAAAGGAGTTACCGAAGATGAAGATTTGATGATTATCAATCGTAGCGGTATCACCATCCGATTAAAAATTTCCACATTGAGAGTAATGGGTAGAGCAGCACAAGGCGTAAAACTTATCAATATAAAACAAGGAGATGTCATTGCTGCCGTTACACAAGTGCCTTCAGAAACAGAGGAAGACGAAGAAATAAGTGAAAGTACAGAAATAAATCAAGAAGAAAAATAATAACCGTAAAAATTAAAGTGTTATGAAAAAAATAGTTTTAATGCTCTCTTTGATAGGAGCAATGACATGGGCAAATGCCCAATCGGGTGAAAAAGAACTCCGTAATGCCTATTCACATTATGGAAATGGATATTATGACAAGGCTTTGCGGTCTATAAAAAGTGCCCTGCAATTTGAGGATACAAAAAATGAGGCTAAAACTTGGCTTTATTATGGTAACATCGCTTTGCAAATAAGTAATTCTAATAATGACTATTATAAAAAGATGTTGCCAAATGCAGAAATGGAAGCATATAATGCTTATATGCAGGCACTTACATTAGACCCCAATGTGAATGTCCCCAATATGAAACCTCAAACACCAAAACAAGGTTTGGTATTCGTATCTAATATGTTATACCAAAAAGCCTATACAATGCTTACACAACAAAATATGGATAGTGCTGTCATTGTGGCAGAAATGGCAAGAAAGGCGAATGGAAATGTTAATACTGTGTTTATGTATGGATTTGCCGCTTTCCATGCAAAACAATATGATATCACAAAAAAAGAATTCGCTATATTGATGAAAAACAAATACAAAGGGCAAGGTGTGCTTCCGTATAGATTGTTGGCAACTGTATATCAATTAGATAAAGATACAGCCAAAACTTTACAAGTAGTGGAAGAAACTTTGAAAATGTTTGAAGGAGATAGCAATTATTACGTATTTGCCTCAACGGCTGCTATCGCTTATTCATGGGCAGGACTTGAAGATAAAGCAACTGAAATTATGGAAGATGCTTTAAATAAAAATCCTAATGATATAACTATGCTTGTAAACTATGGCTCATCATTAATAGAACATCATAAATATGATGAAGCAGAAAAATATTTACAAAGAGCAATTGAATTAGAACCAAATTCTTATGAAGTAAATTATAATATGGGAAGTTGCTATTTCAACCAATATGCTGATATGTCCAAAGGACTTGGAGATATTGATGACGATAATGAATATGATAGATTAAAAAATGCTTCTGAAGAAGTGCTGAAAAAATCAAAACCATTCTTGGAAAAAGCACAAGCAATAAATGGTAACGATTACAATACATTGTATATGTTACGTCAAGTTTATACAAGAACCAATGAGTATGATAAACTCAACGAGATAAATGCAAAAATGAAAGAATTAAAAGAGAATAATTAAAAAAAAATATTAATATGATTTGATTTTCAAAGAAAAGCTGTCGTAAGATGGCTTTTCTTTATTTAAAAAAAATCTTTTTGAAAAAATCTCCCCAAAATGAAAAAAATAGGTGTTTTATTAAGCGTGTTGTGTGTAATAACATGTTCTTGTTCTGTCGTTAAACAATCGAAAGTATTGGCTAAATGTTCATTCGCTATATCTGGCTTATATGATTTTTCTATTGCAGATATCAATTTGGATAAAGTTACAGATATTAATCAATTAAATGTAATGGATGCGATGAAAATTATGGCTGCAATTACCAATAAAACAGCAATAATGACATTTAAAGTAGGGGTCAATGTGAAAAATCCTACTAACCAGCAGGCAATAATTAATAAAATACAATGGATAGTAGACTATGAAGGAGAGGAGTTGTTGAGTGGTTGTTATGACGAAAAAATTGTTGTACTGCCCGCTACTACAACAATAGTGAAAGTGCCTGTATCATGCGATGCTGCAAATTTTTTGAAAGGTAAATCAATAAAAGATGTTTATGAATTATACCAAAAATTGACCAATAAAAATGATACAAAAATACCAATCATTTTAAAAGTGAAACCAACAATCAATAATTATACATTTCCGTCATACATCAAGTTAAATACAAATTTGTAGTGATAATAATTTGAATGAATTTATAGCGAAAAATAAAAAAAAAGATTTGATAATCATTTTTTATATCTTTACAAAATAATGGGGAATAAAATTAGCCCTCATGAGCAAATAGAGTCGCCTAAAGGCGGATATATTTGTTTTTTTGCATGTTTAAATGATAAGCAAACGTTATTTAAATTGTTAAGGTGAATTGTTCTGTCATAAAATGTAAATGGATAATCTATATCTCTGATATATTTACATGAAATGGTGTTTTTGTAAGAAAAAAATGTTATCTTTGCAAATCAAATTATTAACTATCAAATAGCCTTTTATCAGACAAACAATAAGAAAAGTAATATCAATTACAAGCAGGGAAATGGGTATTTTTAATTTGTAGAAGATAAATGCTGAATGTAAAACGATAAAAATTAGAAAAATCATAAATATATGGATTTTAGTATAAACGAAAGAGAAAAATTATTTTTGCAAATGATTCGTTCCTTTGCGGAAAATGAGGTAAAACCACTTGCTGCGGAAATAGATGACCAAGAGAGATTCCCTATAGAAACCGTAGAAAAAATGAAAAAAATAGGTTTGTTTGGTATTCCCATTCCCAAAGAATATGGTGGACAAGGTGGTACTAATCAAATGTATTCTATGGCGGTGGAAGAGTTGTCCCGCGTATGTGCTACCACAGGCGTTATTGTTTCTGCACATACATCTTTGGGTATGGCACCTATTTTTGAAAATGGAACAGAAGAACAGAAAAAATATTATTTACCAAAAATGGCTTCTGGAGAATGGTTGGGAGCCTTTGGCTTGACCGAACCTAATGCGGGAACAGATGCCGCTATGCAACAAACAACTGCCGTTTTAGATGGCGAGGAATGGGTGTTGAATGGTAACAAAATTTTTATTACCAATGCCGGATATGCTCATGTCTATGTTGTTTTCGCAATGACAGATAAGTCGTTGGGGACTAAGGGAATTTCCGCATTTATTGTAGAAAAAGACACACCCGGCTTTACTTTTGGAAAAAAAGAGTTAAAGATGGGAATTAGAGGTTCTGCAACTCGTGAATTGATTTTTGAAAATTGTCGTATTCCAAAGGCAAATCTTTTAGGCAAAGAAGGAAAAGGTTTCCCTATTGCAATGAAAACACTTGACGGCGGGCGTATAGGAATAGCCTCTCAAGCATTG
>CALAVA010000092.1 GCA_937892025.1 uncultured Bacteroidales bacterium | reverse complement strand
ATTTGCTTTCGCCGTGTGATGGAGAGGTAAGTGAACTCTTCCCCAAAGTGGGTGAGTTGGTGGGGCAGGGTAGTCCTGTGATGTCTATCGTAGATTTGAATGATGTATGGTTCACCTTCGCTGTACGCGAAGATATGTTATCTGATTTTACGATAGGCAACGTGGTAGAGATTAAGATACCTGCTCTCGGTGATGCCAAATATCCTGTTGTTGTTACACATGTAAAGGCAATGGGTACTTATGCAACATGGCGTACTACCCGGCAAAATGGTGGATATGATGTCAGAACCTTTGATGTCAAATGCCGCCCCCAACAGTCCATTCCTAATCTCCGACCGGGCATGACGGCGTTGGTTGTTAAAAAATGAATACTAAAAACTGAATGCTGACAATTTTAAAAAATATCTGGCATGTAATGCGTAGGGAACTGAAGCAGATGTTCGCTCGACCGCTGTATATGTTTGCATCGGTAGGTGTAATGCTACTTTCCACGTTCTTCTTTATCACGCTGATGCGGAAAGGAAATGCAGAAAAGATGCCTGTGGCAGTAGTGGACAAAGACCAGACATCCATCTCACGCAGGCTGTGTCATGAGATGCAGGCTACTTCATCGGTGGATATATGCCTCATTACGTCCTCTTATCCTGAAGCACGCGAGGCGATGCAACAAGGGCATATTTATGGGATATTCGTCATTCCAGAAGATTTTTACAGCGACTTGGCGGCGTTCAAGCGTCCTCAGTTGGATTTCTACGTAACTAATGCCTATACCGTGGGCGGAAACACCGCTTACAAACAGATGCTGACCGTGGCAAACCTCGTCTCAGGTGCGTTTCAACGCGAAGTACTACGAAAGAAAGGAATGTCGGAAGACATTATCATGCGGCGTATTCAACCATTAGTGATAGAAGGACACATGATTGCTAACCCATGGAATAACTATTCTTTCTATTTGGTCAGTACTATTTTGCCCGGGATATTAGGGCTGGTATGTATTATGCTCACCATCTTTACCATCGGCTATGAGCTGAAGATGAGAACATCGCGTGAGTGGCTGCGTGCGGCGGGTGGCAATTACACTGTGGCGATGATAGGCAAACTCATTCCATATACGGTTATGTATGTGGTGCTTGGCTTTGGTTGCTATGCGATGATGTTCGGTTTCGCAGGATTCCCTGTGTATGGCAGTCATGCACGGCTGTTGTTCGGGTTACTGCTATATATCTTTGCCATGGAGGCGATGGGAATCTTCCTAATCGGTTGTGTCCCCACGTTAAGGGATGCCGTTTCTGTCGGGGCATTATATTCTATGCTGGGTTTTTCGCTTTCGGGCTTTACTTATCCTGTGTCGAACATGTTGCCGCCTTTTCAGGCACTCAGTTGGTTAGAGCCTTTGAGACATTACTATCTGATTTATGTGAACGAGGCATTGATGGCGGCTCCGTGGACAAACAGCATGGTTCCGGCTATCTCGCTTTGTGCGTTTCTATTATTAGCGTTAATCGTTTCGCCACGCTTGCATAAAGCGTTGGTTTATCAAAACTATCCTTTGAAATGAAACATATCTTCCGACATCTATGGTTGCAGACATTGGACACTTGGAATGTTTTTGTGGCCGAATTGAGACGTATCTTCCGCGACCCGGGAGTGATGGTTATTTTCTTGCTTGCTACATTGGCTTATCCTATTATCTACAAGGCTATTTATTGGAACGAACAGATTGCTGATATTCCTGTGGCAGTTGTGGATATGAGCCATTCGCCTCAGAGCCGTGAGTTTATTCATAAATGGAACGCTGCTCCGGAGGTTAAGGTGGTATATTCCTGCACTTCGATGGCTGAGGCAGAGCAGTTGTTGCGAGACCAAAAGATACATGGAATTCTTTATGTCCCGCATGATTTCACTGCACAGTTGGCAGACCCATTTGGACAAGCACATCTATCTCTTTACTGTGACATGTCATCGTTCCTCTATATGAAAGGAGTTTTTCTGAGTTGTAATATGGTGATGTTAGAGGCGATGAATAATATCGAGATCGACCGCTACGAACAGATGGGAACGGGCAAGGAATTAGCTTGGTCATTAGTACAAGATGCCCCCTATTCTGAGACGGCATTGTTCACGCCAACAGGCGGTTACGGTTCGTTTCTTATTCCTGCGGTATTGGTGATGATTCTTCACCAGACGCTACTATTCGGTATCTGTATGTTAGGCGGAACAGCACGCGAGGAAAACAAAGAATTATACCGCCTTCCATGGCGGAGAAGGGGCTATTCCGTTTTCAGGCTTGTTTTGGGACGCTCGGCGGCTTATTTTCTGATTTACTATGCGTTGTCTGCTATTTTGTTGATTGCCATGCCGCGAATCTTTAATCTGCCACATATAGGTCAGGTCGGCGACTTGCTGCGGTTTATTGTGCCTTTCTTGTTAGCAACTATATTCTTCTCTATGAGCGTGAGCGTTTTTATCCACAATAGAGAAACCGGTATGGTGTTATTGATTTCCACTTCGCTTATTTTCCTATTTATTGCAGGTATCTCATGGCCGAAAGAACTGATACCTGACGCTTGGCGGTATCTGTCATACGTCATTCCTTATACAACCGGTACACATGGCTTCATTCATATCAATTCGATGGGGGCAACGCTTTGGACAACACGAACGGAATATATCACTCTATGGATTCTCAGCGGTGCTTATTTCCTTATTACTTGTTTGCTATTCTTCTTTATTGGAAGGTACAAAGAGCGGAAATAAAACACTTTTTGAGATAATATCATGACATTATGGCAGAATTGATTATTACACACAGACAGAAGGCTTATTTGTTGAAGATGCCTTACCAAGTGTTCATCAATGGTAAGTTGGTGGAAATCATGCACACACTATAGGTATGGCTACGTCAGTCTGCCTGATATTATATTATCATTACTCGCATGGGCATTATTCATTGACAGATGATTAGTTGAAATTATCCCAATCTTTCCAAACGACATCGTATCCTTGTTGGTGTACCATATCCATCATTTCTTTTGGGTTTCTATTATCGTTTGGTGAGAATTGTTCCAATTCATTGTTGTGTGCATATCCACCGGGGTCTGTTTTGGAACCAGCACTCATGGAGGTAATACCCAAAGACACCATGTGGTTTCTCAATTTAGCACTTTCTCTTGTCGTTAATGACATTTCCAAATCGTGGTCAAACAAACGGAAAGCCCATATCATTTGGGTGAATTGTTTATCTGTAACATTGTATTGTGGCTGGAAAGTTCCTTCATGTGGGCGAATACGTGGAAAGGCCACTGAATAGCGACTACGCCAGTAACGTTTTTCTAAATATCTTAGATGTTCAGCCATAAAAATAGATTCCACTCGCCAATCTTCCAAGCCCAATAAGGCTCCTAAACCTATTTTATGAACACCTGCTTCTCCCAATCTATCTGGAGTTTCTAATCGCCAACGATAATTATGTTTCATACCTGCAGGATGATATATTGGGTATCTTTCTTGATTGTAAGTTTCTTGATAAACATAGACTCCATATAGACCACTATTTCTCAATCGTAGGTATTCTTCTGCTTTTAATGGTTGCACTTCCAAGGTAAGTTGTTTAAAATAAGGACGCACCAACTGCATGGCATGTTCTATATAATCAACACCTGCATGTATAGGTGATTCACCCGTTAGCAACAATAGATGCTCATAGCCCATGTCTTTAATGACTTTAACTTCTTCAAGAATTTCTTGGTCGTTCAGAATAACTCTATTGATTTTGTTGTTGTGATTGAATCCGCAATAGATGCAATGGTTTAGGCAGGCATTGGTAAGATATAAGGGAATATAAAATTGCATAGTCTTTCCAAAGCGTTCTTGTGTAATTTTACGACTTAATTGGGCCATATTCTCCAAGTAGGGTTCTGCGGCAGGAGAAACCAAGGCTTTCATATCTTCTATGTTTAGTGTAGTCGTTTTGGACAATGCTGTTTCAACGTCTGTAGTTGTTTTTTGATAAATTTCTTGTTCTATTTGTTTCCAATTCAAAGTAATAGCCTTATCGTAAAATGTCATATTCCAATATATTTGAATGGATTCTTGTTATTAATTTTTCAATAGTGCATTGGCAGAATCCATTGCCAATGTCTTATTGTGTTACTGAACAATATAACGAGTGCAAAATTACAAGTTTTTGTGCAGATACTTTATTGTTTTACACTATTTTTTTTACAAACACCTACATTTTTTTGTGGTATCAATAAATCAATAAGTGTTATTTTGATTTTTTATTTATAAACGAGATGTAGGTTTAATTTTTCTTTTAGTTCCCACACTGCTTCGTTTTCTTTTATGATGTTATTGAGTATGGCTTCTGGATTAGAATAGTCTATAAAAGATTCGGTATTTGTAGATAGTTCTTTATCTACGGTAATAGAAATAGAACAAGTTTGTTTTGTCAGTTTGGAGATAGCGGTGGTTAATAGTGGAATGGTGGGCAAAAGAATATCTTTTATGCTTGTTCCTCCGACATGCAATTCGATATGATGGTCTTTTATATCGTCAATATTGATATTGTGCAAAAAGTTTTTTGCCGCATAATGTTCGTCAGGCAGTTGTTCTACACAATCTTTCCAAATGGTGGATATTGTTGTAATGTCGCTGCTTGTATTGCCTTCTTGTAGAATGTCTGTATCGTTTGAAATACTATTATCATTGGTAACAAGTATAGATTCTGTTTCTGTATAATTGTTTACAATGTTTTTTTCTGTATTATCTGTTGTGTTGTTTTTATCAGTTAAAACCGTATTATCAGTTGATGTATAGTGTTCATTATTAGGGGTAATGCTGTTTTCTTGTTCTTTGATAATAGTTTTAGTATTTTCATTTTGTTGCAAGTGTTGTTTTATAGAGGTCGGTTTAAACTTGGCGGGAACTACTTGAGGTTTTCGGAAAGGTGGTATTATATCTTTTTTATCCTTAGTAGAATTTGTGGCACTTATCATTAAGTGTTGGGACTCGTCATTATCGACCTCACGATTGCCTGACCTTATCCATATTGCAGGCACGCAATAGGGCGACTTCTACATGCAAACGTTTGTTGGGAATATTTTTATATTGGGCTTCATATTGGGTGAACAAAGTCAGATAGGCGACTAATTGTTTTAGTGTGATTTTTTCGGCTTGTTCTTGATATCTTTGTTTGATATTTGCACTTAAAGACAATAGGGGTAAGGTTTTTATGCTCTTGCAGACGGAGAGGTTTCTCAAATGATCGTTTAGTCCAGACAAAAAATTGGAACCTTCAAATCCCTTTTCCATAATTGTATTGTAC
>CALAVA010000091.1 GCA_937892025.1 uncultured Bacteroidales bacterium | reverse complement strand
CCGCCAGGCCGTAAAGATGACCAGTGCGATGGCCAGCCAGCCTCTGTCACCGAAGGCATCATTTGACCATATTCCGTTTGCATAGTCCATGACATAGTACAGGCCGCCCAGGCCCGCGATCATGGAGCCCGCGCAGGTGGCGGGCGTTGTTGCGACGGCAACGGCTTCATCGCTCGACCAGAGCGTTTTGCGCGAAGTGAGCCAAGATGACATCATCGCGGTCGAAATTCCCGAATTCTTTGAGTCTAAGCAAGAAGGAAAATGGTACGCGCTTGCCGTCATGAACAAAGAAACGGCGGCGAATATGTACATCTCGATGATTCAAAAAAACGAGACTGAAATCAACGCGATTTTAAATCAGTACCGCGCCGACAAAGACCCGAACACCTTGCTCAATTATGCGCGCTTGGATTTTGCCGAAGAAGTCGCGCGCACCAACGAAAAATACCTCAAGCGGCTCGTGATTCTCAATTCTGAGGCGGCAAAGCAGTTTGAGTCGATTGCGACACCCGTTCAGATTCACAAAATCCGCATGGAGATGGCGGCAAAAATCCCGATCTGCGTGAACGTTGATGACGATTCTGACGGGCGGATTGCAAAATCGTTCCAGGAAGTCATGGCGAGCGCAGGATTCAACACGACGATTGGTTCAAACGAGCGGTACGTCATTCAGTGTTTTGTGCATTTGAACGATGGCAAAAGCACTGACGGCAACCACAAGGGAGAGAATTATTCTTTTCATTGCTAAAACGTTTGTTTTTTGTTTGTGTGTGTACTTTGGAAAAGGAAGTAAAATCATGGTATTGTAACAACTTTTTGCAACATTCATTCATATTTTCAAGGTTTAAGGGTTGCAAAATGGTGTATGTGATATCTCTATTAAAAGGATTCTTTTTTGTTGAAACATAATAGCGATAGGTTCTACTTATCGCACTAAATCTTGCATGTTGTTGCTTATCCACTTGAAAAATGGAAAATATCACAATATCTTTAGGCAAAAAGGCATTTAATTTGTAAGCCAATTGCAGACAATTCTGTTCATTGAGATGGTTTGTTGTGTCAAAATGGGCGTAAAAACTTTTGGCGTGTACGCCAGTGTCCGTCCTGCCCGCCCCCACAATATTGATGGTTTCTTTTAATAAAATAGAAACGGCCTTTTCCAACACTTCTTGTACGGAAATATCCTTGGGTTGCCGTTGCCACCCAAAATAGTTTTTCCCATTATAAGCCAAATGAATAAAATATCGATACATTATTTTTCTGTTCTATGTTGTTGAAAATAGAGACAGGCTTTGGTGAGTTCACATTGGAGACATTTGGGTTTTCGAGCCATACAAATATATCTACCATGTAGTAACAGCCAATGATGTGCCGCACTTCTATCGTTGATGGGAATGTTTTTGATGAGTTGTTTTTCTGTTTCTAAGACAGTATTTGCCTTGGATAGCCCGATGCGGTTTGCTACTCGAAAGACATGGGTATCTACTGCTATTGTTGGTTGGTTAAAAGCCACAGAAACCACCACATTAGCCGTTTTTCTGCCAACACCGGGCAGTGTTTGTAAGAGTTCTATATCATTAGGGACTTGCCCCTTGAACTCTTCATGCAACTTGACTGCCATACCTTTTAGATGTTTGGCTTTGTTGTTGGGATAAGAAATTCGTTTGATATATTGATAAATTTCATCGGTGGTAGCCATAGCCATGGTTTTTGCATTGGGGAAACGTTCAAACAAGGCGGGAGTTTCTGCATTAACACGCTTATCAGTACATTGTGCCGACAAAATGACAGCCACCAACAATTGAAAAGGTGAATGATAGTGCAATTCGCTGGTAACATTGGGCTGTTTTTTGCGGAAATAGTCCAAGACAAAAGTATATCGTTCCTTATTCGTCATCGTAACCCAATCGTTCTTTTATGTCCAACACATATTCACTTTGAGGATATACTTGTTGTAAATGTTGATAGATAAAATCTAACAAGTCTTTATCTGTTTGGCTATTGAAAAAAGTCCGTCTGCCCAAACCTTGATAAAAAGCCAACAATGCCGCTAATTTGTCGGGGTGTGATTTGATAAATGTTTCTAAATAGGTTTTATGTTGTTCAAACAAAGTATCATATTGAAGTATCATGGCTTGGTTGAGGCTATCCATGTCAGCGGTTGTTTGTTGTGCTATAAATTGTTTGGACAAGGCTTTTACCTTATCTTCAAAGACAAATAAGGCTTGTCGGCATTGCCAATGTAACAAAGTTTCTTCACAGCCTTCTATGGATAATGTTCGGTTGATATTGTTGTTGTCTGCTTTAAATTTGACCATATCCCCTTTTTGAACGATAAAAGAGACAAAACTTGTATCGTCAAACTGCAATACATAGACACCAATATTTTCTTGCGGTATAGTAAAATTACATTTTCCTTTGAGCAACAAAATAGTGTCTTCCATAAGTTTTTCTTGTGGCAAAATTTTGTACAGAACCGCATATTTATTGTCCATACCCGTTATTTCACCATATATGCGTGCTTTTTTTGAACACGCTATCAAGCAAGAGCAGGCGAGCAATATAAGGCTTATGCGTTTTAGGTATTGTATCATTGTATCACTTCTAACAACTGATTAACTTTTTTTAAGACCTCCTCGGCTGTAATGTCGGCAATACATTTCCATCTACCATTTTGGAGAGGATATTTGCATATCCAGCCACAATTGAAACAATCCATTGTTTTATAGACGGGCATAGGTAGTGCAGGATGTATTGTATTGTATTGTATTGTATCCGTTTGATAAGGTTGGAATTGTCCAAAATGTCCCCCTCCTAAAATCACGACCGAAGGCGTTTGTGTGGCCACGGCAATATGAGATGTGCTTGTATCGTTGGTAAGTATAAATTGAGCATTTTTGATAAGACTAAACAATTCCATCAAAGACGTTTGCCCACATTTATTGATGATGTTTTCTTGTGGTAATATATCTTTGAGTTGTTGGCACAATACACTTTCACTTTGTGTTCCACAACAAACAATAGCAAATCGTTGCGAAAGATGTTTGGCAATGCGTGCAAATTTTTCCACATTCCATGTCCTGCGGATTGTACTTGCTCCCAAAGCGAACACGACATAGTGTTTTGGGGTCAAATCGCTTGTTTCTTCTATATCAAATGGGAGGATAGGCAAATTGGCTTTGAATGTAGGATTGACGCAAGCCCGTATAAATTCAGCATTGCGTTGCAGTTCCATTTTTACTCCCTTTTCAGCGGGAATAAGTATGTCGTACCATTTGTTGGCGATAGCATATAATGTAGGGTTGTATTTGGAAAAATTGGAGGTCAGTTTGGCAAGTGTATTGTTGGTGTTGGCGAAATTGCCACTAAATCCGATTTTTTCATCAGCGGAAAGATTATGAACAATCCAATCTTGTATAAAAAAGTTGCGAGCATACATGGTGTTGAACACCTTTTGATAATGGTAAACGTTAAGTTGTTTGAGTAATATAAAATAATATCTAATGCTTTTCATAAACAATTTACCATCAAATGGAATACACTCGTCAAAATAGGGCATTTTTAAAGCCATATCAGTCCATGCTTTGTTATGCAATAAGACGAGATGGTTATTGGGAAATTTCTTTTTGTATTCTTTGGCAGAATCTAACCATATCACACAATCTCCGATAAGGTCTGTACGCATAACAAGAATGGCATTGTGTTTTTTCTTTTTTCCAATCATGCGTCCCAATGGGATTCTATAAACAAGTATCAAGATACGTAATAGGCACTCTTTAAGTAATGTCATGGTTGTAGAGTGTTATTTTTTGATATTATTTCTTGTTTGGGCAAGATGATATCATATTGTTTTAACAGCGGTCGTATTGTTTTTTGATTGTTTCCAGACCAATCTGCAAAATCAAGTTTTATTTTGTCAATTTTTGTGTGGTCATTTTTAAAATTAAAATATCTGCGGTAATGAGATAAACCTACAATATCATCCTTGAAATTCTTCCAAATCCAATATGTGGCCGTTAATTCACAATAATAAGGATTTTTTAAAGAGATATTATCTCCCGTATCATCACCAATAATACTCAAATTAGTCTTTGCCCTAGCTTTTCCCACATGAATAGGACTCAATACATCTGATGTGCATAAAGGATATTTTTTATGATAGCAAACAAATATTTTCATTTTAATCAATAACTCTTAAAATAGTATTTCTAAAACCCAAATGTTTTACGCGGATGTAAAATTTAGGAGTTAAGAAAAATGCCGGATACCTTAACCAATATTTATATAAGATTTTTAAAAAATTCGGCAAAGATAAATCGTCCTTTGGGGTAAATTCTGCCCAAGGGGATGCCTTCATCATATCAATATATTCTCCCCTAAACTCACTTATATTATTTTTGCGCCAAGGTTTAAAATGCCTTACGGCAGGGTCTTTTTGTGCTTGGATAATTTCTTGTTTGTTGGGTTGCTTATTAACTAAATATGGATCATAATAGTGATTGTACATATTCCATGTAACACCTATTTTCAATATCTTTGAATGCAAAAGATAGTTTAAACAATCTTGATCCGCATAATACAAATCCCCACTATGCGTGCCGGCATATTTGAATAAAAGGTCTGCAATACTTTCTTCCTTCCACTTCTTATTATTTATGAGCAACACACCGGCATTTAAATAATTCCCGGTTAAATTATAATTTTTAAATTTTGCTAACAAGTACCTTTTTTTGACGGCAAAATCCAGCACACCGGCCATGTAATAGTCTGATTTGCGTACAAAAATATCACAATCTAAATAAAGTAATTTATCTTCGTTGATTAATTGCGGAACAAGGAATCTTGCATAAGTGGTAATGGTTATTTTACCCTCTCTAAAACGGCAGTCTTTAAACATCTCATCATTTATCGGTATATAAGTAATTTCAAAAGGTTTTATTTTTTGTAAGGTGGCAATTTTATCCTTTTCTTCTTGCTTAATTTTATTATCTAAAATAAAGAAATGCAAATTATCTTCTTTATTCGCACTTTTAAGAATAGACATAAGTGCAAGACCCATATATTTGGCGTAATTATTATCACTTGCAAAGCACACATTAATTTTATTCATACTATATCCTCAAATTTGTTTTAAGAAATCAGTATAAATAAAAACGGCTCTTATATTTGAGCCTAGTGAAGTAACCCTTATATAACAGCCGTGGTTTACCCAAAAAAGGGGTAAACACTCGGCACAAAACATATGACTCATGATTTCCATACATTTTGTGCCTGATAACGACCGTCTTTGAACTTCACTAGTGCCTTTAGTTTCCTAAAAGCTCTCCGTATCCTTTATACGGTTTCAAAAACAGAATTAAAATTTTTCGGGGTTAACAACCCCGCATAACAACAAATGCTCCTGCAATACTTCTAAAAAAATAATAACAAATTTATATACCCTTTGCAAATTTAACAAACAAAAACCCCTGCAAATACGCAAGCACGCCAAGCAGGGGGAAATTTTATTTTAAATTTTTAAGTGTTTCCAAAATGTTACCCACATGTTCCGGTGAATAGCCGTGCCATGTTTCAACTTTTTTACCGTCTTTAAAAAGCATAATGGTGGGGAAACCGCCAACGCCTTGTTCTTCCATCAAGCCCATAGCATTAAAATAAATTTTAATATTTTTTGCTGCTTTAACAGGCTCTAAATTAACAAGGCTTGCAGAACTCCCGTCCATAAAAGCAACGATAACATCGGCTTGCTCGGCAGGAACTTGGCCCGCAAGTTCATCCATATAAGGGAGCATCTTTTTACACCATCCGCAAAAACCTGCC
>CALAVA010000090.1 GCA_937892025.1 uncultured Bacteroidales bacterium | reverse complement strand
GTATTTTCATATTATTTATATTTGATTATGATTATATTTGTTTAATTATTTCTATAAAACGTTTTGCCAAAACACTATATGTATGATGCTTGAGAACATACTCCCTACCCCTTTCACCCATTTTGCGACGTTCCTCCAAAGGCATTTGTTCAATCGCGACAAAAGCCTCAGCAGCTTTCTGCGGATTTTCAGCTTCTACAGATTTTCCGCAACTGACTTCGGACACGAAGTCGTTTCCAGCTTCAACGGAGTGGACAATAGGTTTTTCCGCCATCATATAGTCGAAAATTTTGTTCGGACTGATGCCGAAGCGGTAAAGCGGATTCTTTTTCCAACCGATATACAATGCATCCATAGCCTCTAAAAAACTGGGAACCATAGACTTATTTATAGGCGGAAGGAAATACACATTATTGATATGCTCATTGTTAGCCCGTTGCATAAGACACTGTTTTTCAACCCCATTGCCAACAAGGATAAATTTTATTCCATTTGTTGAAACAATTTTGGCTGTGTCTATTAACGTGTCAAGAGCGTTGGACATAGCGTGTCCACCCAGATAACCTACTAAAAAATTTCCTTCGGATTTAAGGTTATTTATCAACTGTTTATAATCATTGGACAATGGTTCGGGCTGCTCCCAGTCCTCCTCCACAATGCCGTTGGGTACATGATAAAATCTGTTGGCGGGCAAACCATGCTCCACACAGTGTTCCTTGGCTTTGGGCAAAATGGAGAGAACTGCATTGCAATGCCTATAAGCATAATTTTCCGCTATCTGCATCAACACAATAAAAGGATGGTATTTGCTCATACCTCCAAGTTCCATGGGCGAAAGTGGCCACAAGTCGTGGATTTCATATATGTATTTTCCTTTACTTATTTTAGCAATTTTTCGAGCAGGATAATTATCCAATGGATATGTGGACGAGGCTATCACCACATCTGGACCAAATTGTTGGGCTATTTTTTCAGCACGAAGCCATAATTTTGCAGTAAAACCAAGCATAGAAAGAAACCGTTTAACGCCATTGCCTTGATATACAGGGGTTTTTATCCAGAGATAATCCGTACCACCAACAGTTTGAAAACCAGTTATTTCTGGCTGTTTTTTCCGCAGGTGCGAGTATGTTCCACCAACTATCAGCACTTTGTGTCCGAGTTTTTGCCACTCCCTTGCCAAATAGTAGGGACGGAATTCCATCCCGAGTGACGGCGAACCAGCGTAGTGGTTGATGATGAGTATATTCATTGTTTGTTCAATATTTTATCATAAACAGCAAGAAATTTGGCTTTGTTTGCCTTTTTGGTAGCGTTTTTCAGCACTATTTCCTTGTTTTTTGGAACAAATGTTTCCACATTAACACCAACAATTTTTGACAAGAAATCGGCATCAGTATCATCAACAATAAAGCCATTTTCACCACAGACAATCCACTCTCTATTTGCTGGCAAATCGGAAACTACCGGAATAGACTCCATAGCCATAGCCTCAAATAGACTGATTGCGGTCGCATCGCTTTCTGGAATTGAAACCCAATATTTTGCAATGGAATAATAATAAAAATTTTGCTCTTGGTTCAACCACCCGACAAATTTCACATTATTTTCGACAGATAAAGTTTTAACCAATTGCTTCAAATTTTCGGTTTCACTGCCTGTACCCGCTATCACCAATTTCCAATGCGGATTGTTTTTCAAAAAACGGCTAAATGCAATGATAATAGCATCTATTCTATACAATTTTTCATGCAAACGATTTGAATAAACAACATCTTGCTTGCAAATAGTTAGTTTAGGCAGGTTTATTCCAAAATTAGCGATAGCAATATCCAATTTACGCCCTGCGATTTGCTCCATTTGTTCGGCCATATATTTGGAATCGGAGGTTAAATAGGGAACATTCCGCAATACATAGTTAACAATCTTCCTATAAACTATATTTTGCTTAGGAATAACCAAAACATCACTTCCCCATGCCGTAGCCACCATGGGTATTTTGAAGCTTTTGTTTGCCCAAACAGCGAAAAACAAGGCTTTGTTTATCTGCTGTCCATGAATGATGGTTGGCTTATAGGTTTTGATTATACGTTTTGTTTCCCGACAAGCCTTCAACATTTTATATGGATTTGGAGAATAATCCAATACTTTTAGGGGCAAGCCCTCGCATGCACCACCACTTTTGTCGGTCAATAACAATATTTCATCGAAATAATCTTTCACCAACTGGAAATAGTTAAATGTATGTATACAATTGTTCCCCAAAAGCAATAATTTACTTTGCATTATTCCACTATGTTTATTTGACAAAAAGCATTTGTTGTTCTTTATCTTTTATTTATCAACATATTATAATATTTTAGCATAGTTTCCACATTATCATTCCATTCAAACATTCGCTGTACCCGTTCACGTCCGGCAATCCCCATTTTTTTTCGCAAATTGGGATTGTCAATAAACCTCTGTATAGCAGCAGCGGTGGCCTCAACATCTCTTTTGGGGACAATAAATCCTGTAACATTGTCTTCCACAACCTCTGTAAATCCATCAGCATCAGAAGTTATCACTGGACACTCGCAAGCCATTGCCTCCACTGCTACCACGCCAAAACTCTCACTATCAGATATAGATACAGATACAGATACAGAATTATACACTTCTGGAAGTTTATTGTTATCCACCCACCCCATAAACTTGACCTGCCCTGCTATGCCCAAATATTCTGCCAATTGTTCATACTCTTTCTTGCATGGACCTGTTCCATAAATACGCAATTCCGTGTTCAATGTGCTATTGTGCTCCACCACAAGTTTATATGCTTTTATCAGTACATCTATACCATACTTGGGTTCCAGAGTTTTTACATTGCCCACCACAAAACAATCTTTTGGACACAAGTCTGTCATGGGACGAAACAAGCCTGTATCCACACCAAATGGAGTTATAAGAATTTCTTTTGAAGTATATTTGGCAGTTTCTTTTGCCATCACAGTGCTTGTGGACATAATGCAATCGGCTTTGGAAAGTTTGTACCGCAAAGCCAACTTGGCAAACAGAGGGAAAGATTTGTTAATATAAACATCGCTTCCCCAAACAGATAGGATAAAAGGATGGAAATCCATCACTGCTCCAATGGAACCATAGTCCACAGCATAATGGGCATGTACAATATCGGGGTGAAAGGTATCGATAATTTTCCTAACCACTTTTTTTACCTCAAAAAACTCAAACCGTTGAAAGATAATATTTTTCAATGAATTAGAGATATGGCGGTATTTGTAGTTTACAACCTTCACCCTATTCAAATTTGCATAAAAAGCATCGTCCGATGTATTCAGAGTGAAAAGGCAAATTTCACACCCCCGTTCAGAAAGAGCCTTCACCCACCTTTTGGTGTGAATGCTTCCACTATTTGATAACATTAATATCTTCATGTGTTATGCATATAGAATGTACTTAAAATCAAATCATTGAGTTTTTTCACTTGTTTTTTACGATGATGAGCCTGTATCAATTGTTCATTCATCTCCAAATGCTGATTGTTCAGCCACAAAGCATATATTGCCTCCAAGCCCTGTTTTATGGCATTAATATCATCAAAATCAGCCACATATCCAGCGTTGCACTGTTTGATTAGTTGTGCAGCCACATCTTCTGGGTCCACCACTGCCAAAATGTGCTTGTGGCAGCCGAGATATTCAAATAATTTTCCAGAATAAACCCCTTTACGCTTTTGCTTTGGGAGAATAAGCAATAGACAATCAGACTTTTGCATTTCAAACAATGTCTTTTCATGGGATATTTTGGCTGATGGGAAAACGACATTGGTCAAATATTCGGGAATGATAATGCTGTTTCCTACTCCCACAAGGTTCACTCGCACATTTGCATCAGGTTTATCTTCTAAAAAAATCCGCAAAGCCTTGAAAAATGTGTATGGCTTTATGTTTGCATAAAACGTACCTGTATATGTTATTGTAAACACATCGTTTTTCTGTGCGGTAGTGGCAATATCAAAATCATATCCATTGCGGATTTCAGCGAACAAGGGACGATGAGAGGAATCTGGAGGGACACTCTCACTAAAGCCTTGTAGAATTGGATTGGAAACAGTAGTTATGAGATCGGCATACATCAGCATCTGTCGTTCAGCCTTAAGATAAAGTTTTCGCAACCCTTTTGCTATCGTTGGGTTTTGCGTTATTTCGTCCCTACAATCTGCCACCCAATGAAAAACACAGCCTATTTTCAGTCAGCAAGACAGTGGCTTCGCTTGGAATAGGAGCTTTATATACTGAAGGAAGGATATCGCCTGACACTAAAGTCATGGATTTCTTCAGGTTCATAACTGCTTATAACTGTAACATCTTTGCCATAACTTTGTAGCAATGATAAGACTTTTTTTTCCGCACGTTTTTGCCAATCGGAATACTCTTTTTTTACGAAAACAGATAACACTCTATTGTATAAGGCTTTCAGTTTATGCCACACAAATGGTGCTGGCTTATCAAACTTTGCTCTCCGCAAAAAGGTCTTATTGGGCAGCCTATGCACTGAAACGCCCTCCAAAACGACCTCGCTTTCAAGAGTTGCTACAGATTCAAGCGTAACCACATCAACATCAAAATAGTCTTTGTCTATATACTTTGCAAAAGCAAGCATCCTATTCACGGCAATAGAATGCCGTGGAGGATACCAAGTGGTAAGTAATATAATATGATGTTTCTTTGTTTCTTTCATCGTGCCAAAAGCATATTTTTCAGTTTAATAACATACTGTTTATCTAACAACCAATACAAAAGCATTATTATTCCTCCATATATAACTAATACTCCTGCTTGAACATAAAGATTAGCAGACAAATAGGAAAGCCCTCCTGCCACCAAACCTGCAGAAAGCGAAACTATAGTAGCCAACAAGCACGATTTAAGATAATCTTTCAAAGGAATAAATGCAATGTTGTAAACCATCATTCTCCAATATAAGAAAATAAAAACAAAGGCGATAATGGTTTGCGTGTAAGCCACCGCATATATACTGAACTGTCCTGCAATCAGTATAACGGAAGTCATTACAACAATACGCACTATTGTCCAGTAAAAACTCAGGTCTGTACGCCCTTTTGCTACCATAAGTATGCCGGCAGGATTTCCTACCGAATTGAACATGCCCCAAAATGAAAGTATCTTAATAAAAATGGCAACCCCCATCTTTTCACTACCATAAAGCAAAAGTGTAAGAGGCTCGGCAAAAACAAAAAAACCAATAAAAATTGGAAAATTGAACATAGAAAGAAATTTCAAGACCTCTAAATACTTCTCTTGTATCATAGTCATGTTGTCCTGAAATTTGGCAAAAGCGGGCGTTGCTACTGTGGTAACAATGGAGTTTATGATTTGTATTGGTTTTACAACCAACTCTTTTGCAAGATTATACAAGCCCAATAACTCCATTCCAAAAAACCTACCTATAAGAAAAACATCAATTTTGTTGGAAATGTAATCTAAAACCTGTGCGCCTACTTGATAACCTCCAATTTTCAGTAAATCAAATATTTCTTTCACGTTACAATGAAATGAAATAGGATAGGCTTTTAAACCTGAAAAGAAATAAACAAACTGAGTTATAATAGATTGTAACAGATACCCAAAAATAAGGCTATATACCCCCAAGCCCTTAACTGCCATCCATATTGTTAATATAGTGCCAAGTCCAAGCCCAAGCATATCTACAATAGCGATGAACTTAAACTCCAACTGCTTGGTTTTAAATGTATAGAACATTCTTCCAAAAGCATTGATAATTAACTGTAAACCCATAATGGGAATGGCTGAAATCAATATTTTTTCATCATAAAATGTCGCTAATAGCGGTGAGGATAGTGCCATTAAAGCATATAATACCACACTCAAAAATAGATTTACCCAAAAAACAGAAGAATATTCTTTACGTGTTATGTTCTGCTTGTGTACAAGTCCTACCGTGAAACCGAGTTCGGCAAATATGTCAGTGAAACCCAATACCATAAACACTATGGCTATAATGCCGAAATCAGACTTGGACAAAAAACGAGTCAATATAATAAGTTTCAGTATCTGTATCGATGAATTAGCAATTTTTGATACAGTCATCCACTTTGCTCCCGATATGGCTTGATTTTTCAGCTGCATACACTTTCCATTTGATGACGACTTTCAGACATAGGCAGGCAAACATAACCGATATAAGAGGCAAAAAACAAATAATGAGGCCACAAAAAGTTTGAAGAACTCGGAGCAAATAACAAAATTATATACAAGGGTATCATACACCAAAACTCATTACGACCATGAAATGCTGTTATTTTTCGCATAATATACACAAGCAATAACATATAAGCGACAAAAAATAACACACCCGATGTAAGCAGAAAATGCAACAAATAGGAATGAAGATTAATGATATGCCCAAAAAGAATGTAATTATCCATACTGGCGTAGTAATACATATCTCCCTCCAAACCAAAGCCAAGACCATAAGAATCAAACAAAGAGATAAAAGAATATAAATACAAATTGAATCTCACCCAAGTAGATTCTGTTTGAATGGCAATAAATACCACTATGGATACGATAACAAAAACAATAAGCAAAGTTATAAAAAAACGCTTGTATTGAACAATCGTCTTTCTTTGCATAAACAGCAGAAAAGCAATACAGCCAACAAGTGCTGTACGGCAATGTGTTAAACAAATGCATATCAATCCCAAAGTTAGCAAACAAATATCTTTCCAAATTTTGGTATCGCATAGCACTAATTTTCTATATGCCAATATATAACATAAACTCATTGTTACCACAATGGCGAAATCGTTAGTATTGTAAAAAAATCCCGTAGGACGATTCGTTACATACTCTGGAATAATAGATTGTTGATTCCATAAAAGCCTATTTGACATGGGGAGGTGCCAATTTGTAATCATTTCCACTACGGAAAGCAGAGTTGCTATCACAAGAAAGCCACAGCATACATAATAAAAAATCCGCATACTATCCTTAGGATAGGCACAAAATGCCCACAATACGGCAATAAGTAGCAATAATATAAACAAATGATTGGTTACATTAGAATATGTCAAATATTGACTATGCCACAATGAAATAAGCAATGTATATGTTACATAAAAAAAGAAAAATGCTACAACAACATAGAATATATTGTCCAATTTTTGCCGTCTAACAAAAAGCATTCCTCCCAACAATGCAAAAGTAGCCACTCTTGTAACTGTCAGTATAGGCAGAAAAAAATAAGCATTTGTAAAAACTCCTACACACAGAAGAAGAAATACTATCTTATTATACAGACTCAATTGTTGTTGCATGTTTTGTATTGTTTGTTTTATTTTCATACCAACGCTGACGGATTTCTTCCATCAAACAAACGCCTACAATTGATAAAAATGCCGATATTAAGAAAACTATTACTGACATTTTTAGCATATCGGGCGGATATACAGGCTCTTTTTCACAATATGGTTCAGAGATAACATCAAATAAAAAAAACATACCATTCCCCTCTGTATAACATTTTGCAGAATCTTGATCTAAAAAATCCACATGCTTATTATAATAATCCCATGGAATCAAAGGTGCTAAAGAACAAGTATCTACAACCATTTGCAAAGAGGTTAAATGTTTGCCTGCAAAATCCAATTGGTTCAAAAACTGCCACAAAAGAGAATCTGCCCATGCCACTTTTTCTGCCTTTGCACTTATGGCAAGCGTATGGCGAGGTGTTTCATGGCATGCTATCCGCTTATTATAATTTTCTAATGTAAGTGTAGGAGAAACGTTAGAGGCTATCATCAAGCGATGAAATTGTTCAGCGTGAGCAATTCTATCTATTTGATAACAAGGATTTAAAGATAACATGTGAACGTTTTTATACATCACTAAAGGATATATTTCTGCCCTTGATTCATACAAAGGTGTTTGCTTGCTAAAATAGATATATGTACTCAACAAACAAACAATTATTATTGTCATTAACAACCATTTATATTTCCATATAATATGCAAATAATATTGATAGTTCCGCATTCGATTTATTTTCTGTAATTATCTAAATCTTACAATTTATAAACATTTTCCTATTTAGAAAGGGCTGATAAAATCAACAAAATCTATATTTTGAGCATCTTTTTCTGATACAATTGGATGTTCTACCTGCCAATCAATATGAAGGGTTTTATCATTCCAACGAATGGCCATTTCTGATGATTTATCATAAAAATTGGTAGTTTTGTAAACAAATGTAGTGTCGTCTTCTTTGGCAACAAAGCCATGAGCAAAGCCTTCTGGTATCCAAAATTGTGTATGATTTTCTTCAGTCAATAAAACAGAAACATATTTTCCGTATGTTGGTGAATTTTTACGAATATCCACAGCAAAATCTACAGCCGCCCCTTTCACCACACGCACCAATTTTCCTTGTGCAAACGGTGGGGCTTGCAAATGCAAACCTCGTACAACATTCTTTGCCGATATGGACTGATTCTCTTGAACAAAGTGAACGGATAAGCCTAATTGATGGAAAACTTTCTCATTATAACTTTCAAAAAAACAACCTCTATTATCTCGAAAAACATGAGGGTGTAATATCAAAAGCCCATCTATCAATGTTTTTTCTACTTCCATTATCTTTTACGTTTTTTGAATAAAGATTTAAATCTTATTTTGCGAAGTCTTTTTCTGCTCATATCTTGAATATCATCTTGATGTTCTTTTTTCGGCTTATATGAACGAACATACTCATTTTCATATTTATAGCCTTCATTATATCTGTATCTGTATCTGTAATTGTATCTATAGCGATAATGATACCGACTACGATTTTTCATCTCAACGGCATTCAAAATAAAAGAAATCTGTTTGATATTACTCTTTTCATACAAATTGTCCAATTCTTCCACAAAAGGTATTAGGGAATAATGTTGCTTAAATACATATATTGGATAATTGGCAATAGACAAAGCAAAAATGGCATCTGTAACCAATCCCACAGGAGGATTATCTATACAGATATAATCATAATGTTGTTTTAGTTCTTCTATTAAATCTTTGGTTTGTTGCGATAATATCAATTCTGAAGGATTAGGAGGAATGCTTCCTGCGGAGATGAAAAAGAGATTTTCCAAGCGAGTTGCGTGTACACAATCTTGCCATTTTTCCTTACCAATAAGGATATTACTGATTCCCTTAACATTATAGCAATGGTGTTCTTCGGTAGAGAAAGCCTTATGTATTTTAGGTCTTCTCATATCAAAATCCAAGACAATGGTTTTTTTGCCAGAATAGGCAAAAATAGCAGCGATATTCACTAAAATAAATGTTTTTCCTTCTCCTGCAATAGTTGAGGTTACCGCAACCACCTTTGTACCTTCGCTACTATCCATAAAATTAAGATTGGCACGTATGGCACGGAATGTTTCACTAATAGAACTAAATGGGTCTTTATCCACCAACAAAACAGATGAATTCATATTAGGCACATAAGGAATATTGCCCAAATGTGGAATGTTTACATAATTAGTAACATCGTTCTTGGAATCTATATACGTATAAAATAGATATTTACCAACAAATATCAATACAAACAATAAAATAGACACCAATATAGCCATCAAATAAACAGTAGATTTGACGGGAGTATGCTCCATATTGTTCATCGTTGCTGCCTGAAGAATGAGAAATGGAGTGGCTGTCCGAACCTTTAAAATAGAATAATTAACCCGCAAATCCAACAAACGTTCATAATAAGTATTGCTAATGTTTTTTAAATGTTGTAGTTTTGTTAATTCTATAGTTGTAGAAAAATCCTCTTGAACAGATATGGCTGCCTTATATTTTGCTAATTTGTTGGACAAAATGTTTTTTTCATTGTGCAAAGATTCAATATTTGCATGTATCATCTCTTTTAAAGCATTGATTTGCACATCAATCTGATGATCTATATTTTTGATTCTACCACTATTACCCGTATAATTATATTGTAGATTTTCTTTTTCTAATAACAAATTTTGAATTTTATCAATATAATGACTCAAATTGCCCCCGACATCATTTCCTATCATCTTTGCCAATAATTTATAGGGGTCTTTTTCTGTATTAAAAGATTGCAAGATAGCGTCTAATTTCATCTCTTTTTGAGAGATAAGTTCTATTCTTTGCCCTATTTCTTCTGCATCCGCTTGAATATTTACCAACAATTCATCTTGAGGCAATTGCAGATTATTTGATTTTTTATAAATATTCAAGTCTGTTTCTTTATCTTGAACCTCATTTTCCCAAAACTCCAATTGTTCATCAATATATCCAATAACATTTGAATATTTCAATTGCTTATATTCGTTATAATAATCAAAGAACAACTTTATTATATCATTGGTGATAGAGCAAGCCTTGTTGGCATTATGATGTTGGAAAGAAATGGCTATTCCATTCTTATGCACTGCCGATGGTGCAATAGAGATATTTCGGATATAGGCTTCATTTATAGACTCTTGAGTGCGATAAATAACATAATAAGTTTGCCCAACAAGATTGTCTAAACTTGTATTTAATCTAAACTCAAAAGAAAAATAGGGTGAAGTCAATTTGACATTGGCATTGGATATGGTAGTTTGATAAGAAAAAGGATGTGAAGTTTCCTTTTTCTTGGTATAAATTTTAATCACATTCTTTTCTAAAAAATCAATATATATCTTAACCCCAATAGGCTGTTGATGGCTTGTATCAAATAATACCTGAAAAAAATTATTAGGATAGACTTCGGTATCAATAACTTTTCCTTGTTGGTAATATTCTGTTTGCAAATTTAATTCGGCTAAAGTCTTTTCCAAAAAGAATCGTGATTGGAAAATACTGATAATAGAAGTATTTTCTCTGTCCGTAGCAATATTTAAGTTGTTAGATAAAGTAGCGGCTGTAACAGAAGAAGATTCGTCCTCTGCCATCTGTATAGTTGTTGTCGCTGTATAGATAGGTATTGTGTAACGAAGATACAAAAAGGCTATAGACAAACTCAATAGCAACAATAATGGCAATATATACCAATATTGTTTCAGTATAATGAATAAGACACGAAAATTTAGTTGTGAATTTATTTTTGGAATTTCTTGTTTCATTAAAGTTTCTTATTTATAAACGTTTAAGGAGTCCAACTGTATTGATAATAGATAGAATGGTATTACCCAAAGTAATATAAGGGCTCAATTCTTTCAAGAATCTGGAAACAGGTCTTAAACGCGGTTCCACATAAATAATATCATTTGCTTGTACGGTCAAATTGGTTTCTTTTAAACCTTTTATAGTTGATAAATCAACTTTATAAACGGTAGGGTTTCTCAAATCACCACGAATAACCTTAATATTATAGCCTTTACCATCGCTAATGCCACCGGCTTCTGCCAATGCTTCAAAAACAGTCATATAAGGTTTTTTCAAAACAATAGACTTGGCCGTATTTCCATCATAACCTTGAAACACATAAACTTGATGATTCCCATGTATAACAACCATCGGAGAGTTCATATATTTAGAATATTCTATTTCCAACCAATTTTCCAACTCTTGTATAGTCAAACCTTCCACATAAATACGTTTATTGGAATCTTCTTTAAACACACCGGGAACTTTTAAAGTGCCGTCATAATCTACAATTAATTCATAATAATTGTTTCTATTATTATTATTATTATTATTATTGACATTATTACCCGTAGCACCTTCAAATATAGATTCTCCGTTTTGCATATAAACCGCTAAATTCAAAACATCATTAGGAGCGATGCGATAAACGGAAAAACGTTCTGAATTTTCAGGAATTGGACTCAAATCAGATTTTTTTGCATGTACCAATCGCGTTGGCATAAAAACCTTACATGAACTAAATAATAATGAAATCAATATCAATAATATATATAATTTTCTCATTTTTCTTTTCCGTAAATTATGCTATAAATAATCGACAAAATAAAATAGAACATCATAATAAACAAGATGGCCTTGAACTTTAAACATATAATCAAAACCAAACTTATTCCTATAAGAGCGTAACGAAAAATATTATCTTTTATTGTTAAATTTTTAAATTTTAAGGCTAATAAAGGGAAACGGGAAAGCATGGCAAAACAAAGTAAGATAACTATTGCCATGCTTTCCCGTTTCCCTTTATTATAAATAGCGGCAGCATAAATGCCCACCTCATAAAATTGCAAAGAAATGATGACAAAAGCGGCTGCTGGAACAGGCAAGCCATAAAACTTATCCGTCTGTTGAGTATCTATATTAAATTTTGCCAATCGCAAAGCTGCACAACAAGGATATGCTGCACTAATGACAAACGGCATTATCCGAATACCCCAATATTGAGTCATATAATCCGATGAGTAGCACAACATGTAATACATGATAAAAGCCGGGGCAACACCAAAAGACACAATATCAGACAAAGAATCCAACTCTTTGCCTATATCTGATTTTACATGCAAGGCTCTTGCCACCAAACCATCTAAAAAATCAAAGACAGAAGCGAGAATGACCATAAAAGCAGCGTTTTTTAGCATTCCATTTACTGCTAATAATATAGCGACAATGCCACAAAACAGATTGCACAAGGTAATACAATTGGGTATATGTTTTTTTATTGCCATTGTTTTTGTCCTTTTATCAAATATCAAACAAATTTCCTATGTTTCCGCCCAATTTTGTTATTCCCAAATGTTCATAAGCAGCGGCAGTAACTTCTCGCCCTCGAGGGGTACGCACCAAAAAACCTTCTTGTATCAAAAATGGTTCATAAACCTCCTCTATCGTACCTGCATCTTCACCTACAGCGGTTGCAATAGTATTGATACCGACAGGCCCACCTTTAAACTTATTGATAATGCAATTTAAGATACGATTATCCATTTCGTCCAAGCCATGCGAATCCACATTGAGTCTATTTAGGCTATAACGTGCTATTTCCAAATCAATTGTTTCATTGATACCATTTCCCTTTACTTGGGCAAAATCTCGCACTCTTCGCAAAAGTCCATTGGCTATACGGGGAGTTCCACGGCTTCTCCGTGCTATTTCATAAGCAGCATCATCGTCTATCCTTGTGTTGAGAATACAAGCAGAACGATGAATAATACGTTTTAAGGTTTCTGCATTATAATAATTTAATCTAAATTTAATGCCAAATCTGGAGAGCAAAGGAGCGGTAAGCAAACCAGAACGAGTTGTCGCTCCAACCAAAGTGAATGGGTTTAAGCCAATTTGTACGGTACGAGCATTCGGTCCTGATTCTATTACAATATCAATTTTTCTATCTTCCATGGCCGAATAGAGATATTCTTCCACAACAGATGATAAGCGGTGTATTTCATCAATAAACAATACATCATTGGGTTCCAAATTGGTCAACAAACCTGCCAAATCGCCAGGTTTGTCAATTACCGGCCCTGAAGTTACCCTTATATTTACTCCCATTTCTTTGGCAATAATATATGATAAGGTGGTTTTGCCCAAGCCGGGAGGTCCATGAAACAAGACATGGTCAAGGCTTTCACCTCGCAATTTGGCAGCACGGACAAAAATAGTCAAATTCTCTATAATATCCTCTTGACCGGCAAAATCATCAAATCCCGCCGGGCGAATCTCTTGCTCCAACGCTTTGTCGGCTGCGGATAATTGAGATTTTGTCGGACTTAAATTAGTGTTTTTATGTTCTTTTTCTGTCATGCCTTAAGATACTATATCTTCTTCAATTTGTAGATTATCTATAATAAAACTCTGTCTTTCAGGCGTATTGTTACCCATATAATAATCCAAAAGTTCATCAATTGGAGAATTGGTCAATACGACAGGGTCTAAACGAATGTTTTTCCCGATAAAATGTTTAAACTCATCGGGGGAAATTTCCCCTAAACCTTTAAACCGGGTAACCTCCAATTTTCCTTTTAGCTCTTTGGTGGCCACATTTTTTTCTTCTTCTGAATAACAATATTTTATTTCTTGTTTGTTTCTCACACGAAACAATGGAGTTTGTAAAATATACACATGCCCTGTACGTATCAATTCGGGGAAAAACTGCAAAAAGAAAGTCATCATCAACAAGCGGATGTGCATACCGTCATCATCGGCATCTGTTGCAATAATAATTTTGTTGTATCGCAATCCTTCCAAGCCGTTTTCTATGTTTAGAGCGGCCTGCAAACAATTAAACTCATCATTTTCATAGACAATCTTTTTAGTTTTTCCAAAAGTATTCAAAGGTTTTCCTCTCAATGAAAAAACCGCTTGTAATTGTGCATTTCGAGATTTGGTAATAGAACCAGATGCAGAATCTCCTTCTGTAATAAAAATCATAGTTTCTAAGCGTTTGTCTTCGCCCTTGGGAGTTGAGTCTGTCAAATGTATATGACAATCTCTCAATTTTTTATTGACTAAACTTGTCTTTTTGGCACTTTCTTTCGATTGTTTTTTTAGACCTGCAATTTCTTCTCGTTCTTTTTTTGCCTCAAGAATTTTCTGTTGCCATATATTGCCCACCTCTGGATGCATGTGCAAATAATTATCTAACAATCGACAAACCATATCATTGATATACCATCTTACCGTTGGTCCGCCTTTTTTCATATCATTGGACCCCAATTTTGTTTTGGTTTGTCCTTCAAACTGTGGTTCTTGAATACGGATACTCATGGCCGCACATACAGATTGACGAATATCGGCAGCGTCATAGTCTTTTTTGAAATAATCTCTGGCACATTTTACCAGTGCTTCTCGTAAGGCTTGCAAATGTGTCCCTCCATGGATAGTATATTGACCATTGACAAAGGTGAAATATTCTTCACTACTGCCCTTTTGTGTGTGAGTAAGTGCCAATTCAAATTGTCCTTCTTGCAAATGTATAATAGGATAGGCTTGTTCTGCGGACAAATTTTGTGTCAATAAATCCAACAATCCATTTTTTGACAAATATCTATTCCCATTACAAACAAGTGTCAAGCCCTTATTTAAAAAGGCATAGTTCCACAACATTTTCTCGACATAATCAAGATAAAAAGAATAATTTCCAAAAATATCCTCATCTGCATCAGGGACAAAAGTTACAATTGTACCATTGGGTTCCGTAGTATCCGTTATATCATAATCATGAGTAAGTATCCCTTGTGAAAATTCTGCCACTTTGGTTTTTCCATTTCGGATAGACTGAACTTTGAAATAACTTGACAATGCATTAACTGCTTTGGTACCAACACCATTCATGCCTATAGATTGTTGGAACGCTTCTGAGTCATATTTGGCACCCGTGTTCATCTTAGACACACAATCTATGGTTTTTTCCAACGGAATACCACGCCCAAAATCTCTAACTCGTACTTGATTTTCTTGAATTTCAACTTCAATACTGCGTCCAAAACCTTGATGATATTCATCTATAGAATTGTCTATAACTTCTTTTAAAAGAATATAAATACCATCATCGGCAGAAGAACCATCGCCCAAACGACCAACATACATACCGGGACGCATACGAATATGTTTATACCATTCTAAGGTAATAACATTTTTGTCGCTATATGAATGATTTAATTGTTCCAAATCCTAATTTCTATATTTTTACAAAAGTAACATTATTTATTAACAAAACTCTTATGAGAAAAAATAATTTTGTAACAATAAAATGTTAAACTCTTCACTTTGAAATTTAACAAAATCCATATAAACACAAACATTATTTTTCTGACAACAAAAATGTTCCCTGCGAGAGATAAGAAGTCCCATTTTCCAAATATACATCTCCTTCAAATGTACCTTCTATGCAACTTTTCTGTTCTTTGGAATAACTTTTGCCTCTTATTTTTAGTAAATTCATTGTCAAACCCTTGCCACCATTTTCACTATAAACATTACCAAAACCAATCAAACCTATAATAGAATCATTTTGTTTTTTCAACGTAGATAGCGTTTGATGTTCCATTTCTTCTATAACAACTTTTTTGGCATTACTTTTTTCTATTTTAAACGAATAATATGAAGTAAAAGTTGTTGTATTGTTGGCACTCGTATGATACACTCCTTGAAAACTACCAAGATATTC
>CALAVA010000089.1 GCA_937892025.1 uncultured Bacteroidales bacterium | reverse complement strand
AAACAATTTTTTATGAGACGTATTTTTGTGTTTGTAGTCATATTGATGACAATAGGTAGAGTTTTTGGAGCATATTTGGAAAATGTTCCACAAAAATTGACACAACCAGATGGTACTATTATCAATTGTTTTGCTACGGGTGATGAATTTTATCGTATTATTCATGATTCAGCAGGTTATACGATAGTAAAACACCCACAAACGGGTTATTTTGTCTATGCCTTGCCTTTAAATGATAGTCTAACACATTCTGATTATATTGTTGGTAGGGTAAATCCGCAGTCTTTGGGTTTGCAAAAGGGCGTTTCGCTTTCGTATGAAAAACGCATGGCTATACGTCAGGCATTTGAAGAAGAATATGCCCAACACCAGATTCACAAATCTACAACAGCAGCAACAGGAAAGATAAATAATATTGTTATTTTTATCTCTTTTGCAGACGATACGCTTTTTTCTCGTACAACGTATCCTGCAGAGGTAACGAAGTTTAATGATTCAAGTTCGGCCACGTCTGTGTCTGTATATAATTATTATAAAACGGTTTCTTATAGGCAGTTTTATTTAGAAACAAGTTTTTATCCTATTCAAAATGGAACAAATGTAATTTCATATCATGATACTTATCCTCGTTCCTATTTTTCTACATACGATTCGGTATCAAATACCAATGGGTATCAAACTTCTACAGAGCGAACAACTAGAGAACATGCTTTGTTGCAACGGGCTATTAATGCCGTGAAATCACAAATACCTTCTTCCTTAAATTTGGATTTTGACAACGATGGTTTGGTAGATAATGTTGCATTTATTGTGAACGGAACCACAGACGGATGGAGTTCATTATTATGGCCACATCGTTGGTCTTTATATTCTAATCGTGTGTATATTAATGGGAAAAGAGTTTATGCCTATAATTTTCTTATTGAGAGCGATAATACTGTCGGTGTAATTACCCATGAATTGTTTCACACCTTGGGTGCACCAGATTTGTATAATTATGATGGAAGTTTAACGCCTGTTGGTGTTTGGGATTTGATGGCAAGTACCAATAGGGGAAAACCTCAAGGCTTGGGTGCGTATATGAAATATAAATATGGTGGTTGGATTTCAGAACCTATCACCTTAACAAGTTCAGGTACTTATACTTTATATCCTGCCAATGGCACCCGTACAGACAAATTGGCCTATAAAATCCCTATTCGCAATAGTGATGAATATTTGTTGTTGGAATATAGAAGAAATATATCTTCATCGTTTGATTCTCCATTGCCCGGTTCTGGTATTATTATTTATAGAATAAATCCTTCGGCTAGTGGGAATGCTAATTATGATGGTACTTCTATTTTTAATGAGGTGTATGTTTTTAGACCCGGAGGTACCAAAACAAGCAATGGAACTCCATCGGCTGCCTATTTTAACGCAACAACCAATAGGGTGGCGTTTAATGAAACTACATCACCCTTCCCATTTTTAAAAGATGGAACAACTATACAAAATATTTATATCAGTGATATTACTGCTGCTGGTGATAGTATTCAATTCACCTATTCTTCAACTATTGTCAGTGTTGATTTGAATAAAACGAGTATGAATTTTGGTTGCAATGCAGGTGAAAAAGATACTCTAACCATTACCGCTACGGGTCATTGGGAAGCGACAGGTTTAGATACTTCTTGGTTGTCTGCCAATAGAATGTCGGGGGATAGCGGTGTTACCACAATGATTATTACAACCAAAACAGTTAATAGTCTCACATTGCAGCGTTCTTGTTCATTGTCGTTTGCTTCTATTCACGACAACAAGACACTCACTATTACACAAAAACCTGTTGTGCCTACCGCATGTAGTATTTATTCCAATCTGAATGCCAAATCTAATTTGGTGCTTGTAGGTACTGTTAGCGATGTAACAGAAGTCGGTGAGTTGATAGGGGTTACAGAAACATTGGTTGCTGATTCTATGCGTGTTTTTATAGGTGCAATTATCGGCAATCAACCTAATGACACTTTAATTCTTCATTTGTATAATGTGAATAGAAGCAATATGCCGGGAACGGTGATGAAAACCATAAAACTTCCCTTGTCTTCATTTCAATCTACTGCATGGAATGTTATCCATTTTGACGAACCAATGATATTCACTCGAAATTTTGTTGTAGCCTATTCTACAACAACACAATTGGGGTCTAACATTAATGTTATCGCTATGGATTATACAGGCAAATCAAGTTCAGAAGCCACCATGTATTACAATAATGGTCAATGGAGAAGGGTGTCAGAGACCCCATTGTCCAATAGAAACACATTTTCTTTGCCTGTAGAATTATATGTTTGTCCTAAGTCGGCAAGTGGCGATTATTTGACGGTAACACCGAATGTGGTGTCGCTTAGTGGCAAAGCAGGGGTAAGTGCCAAAATAAGCGTACAATCTAATACGCAATGGGCATTGTCGCATACACCTGCCGATTCTTTATTGCACATAAATCCTTCTTTACGCGACAGCCAAATAATAGTATCAGTTGATCAAGAAAACAGAGGTTTGCCTCAACGGTATAGTTTTTATGTACGCAGTGGTAGCCTTATTCATCAGGTAACGATAAATAGGGAAACACGTGCTTTGTTCGCCGACAAAGACGAAATAGAATTGGAAGGTGAAGAGTTGAGTTTTGATACCATAAATATCTATACAAACGATAGCGTTCAATGGTATTTTTCTACAAACGATGATTTTATGGCTAATCCTGCCGTTGGAATAGGCAATCAACAAGTTTCCATTGTCGCACAGCATAGCAATATTACTCCGTCAATTTATGTGGATACATTGTTTATTTATTCCCAAGTAGATACGTTTCCGATTATTGTTCGCCAAAAATCTGTATTGAATATAACAGATAATCATTTGAGTGAAATAATATTATATCCCAATCCTGTCAAAAATAAGTTGCAGATACTTTGTCCTGAAACGGCAAATGTTGAATCTGTAGAAATTTTTAATATGTTGGGACAAAAAATAGAGGCAAAGGTGCTTACAGAAGAAAATAGTATAAGTGTGAATTTAAACAATTGTAATTCTGGTGTTTATATGGTAAGGTTAAAATGTGAAAAAGGTATTCTTCTCAAACGCTTTATTGTGGAATGATGTCAGAGAAGATAATCGGTTTTTGCAATCTTGCTGTTATTCCTATAAGGGCGGAAAGTAGTCATCGGGCAGAATTGGTCTCCCAATTGTTGTTCGGTGAGGTCTATCAAATTGTCGAAATGGAGGGGGAGTGGTGTAAGATAAAAACCTTGTTTGATAATTATGAGGGATATATTGAAACCAAACAAATTGTTTTGATGCACCAAAGTGCCTATGCTAAATATTATATAGACAACGATTCACTTGTGGTTGTAGATTCGCCAACAATGGTTTTGGACAAACGAAGAGATTGTTCATTCCTTATTCCGCAAGGGTCGTTCTTGCCATTGAATGCACTTAATGAACATATCGTTCATTTGGGAACCGAACATTTTGAAATACCAAAAATCTCAACATGGACATATTATAAAGATATAGCTTCAGAAATATGTATGCAAATAGATTCTAATCTGTTTTGTGCGTTAGAAAATTATGCTTATTCTTTTCTCAATGCTCCTTATCTATGGGGGGGGCGAACAATTTTTGGTATAGATTGTTCTGGATTTGTACAGGTGGTGTTTAAAATGTGTGGTATATTTTTGCCAAGAGATGCCTCTCAACAACAAAAATGTGGCAAGACCATAACACTTGGCAATGCCCAAAAGGGAGATTTGGCATTTTTTGCTAATGAGAATGGAAAAATTGTTCATGTCGGTTTAATTTTGGAGCAAGGTAAAATTATTCATGCAAGTGGTAAAGTGAGAATAGATAACATAGATGAAAAAGGAATTTTTTGCATAGAAAGAAATGAATATTCTCACACATTACATAGTATTAAACGAATAGTATGATAGGTAAAAGTGTATTTTTAAGGGCATTAGAACTTAACGATGTACAAGACTTGTATGCGTTTGAAAATGATATTAGTATTTGGAATGCAAGTGAAACTTTTATGCCTTATTCCGCCTTTGCTTTGGAGCAATATGTTATGGACGCTATCAATAGTGATATTTTTGCAAGCAAACAATTGCGATTGGTTATTTGCAAATGCAGTGATGGCAAAATAGTTGGTTTTATAGATTTGTTTAACTTCTCTCCCAAACATTTACGAGCAGAAGTCGGAATATTAATACAAAAAGACAATAGAAACAAGGGATATGCTAAAGAAGCCCTGCAATTGTTGATAGATTATGCCTATAATATTTTAGGTTTGCATCAATTGGCTTGTTCAATCAATGATGGAAATCTGTCAAGCATACGACTATTTGAATCTTGTAATTTCGTTTGTACGGCACAAAAAAAAGATTGGATAAGAACAAATGATACATGGACAGATGAATTGTTCTATCAATTGCTATTAAAATAAGGTTTAAACAGAATTTTTATAAAGATAAAATGCTTAGCGTTTAAGGTGAAAGTTTTGCCCAAGATAGACTTTCCTAACTTGTTCGTCTTTTGCTAATTCTTCAGGAGTTCCACTACGAAAAACGCTACCATTCACCAATATATAAGCATAATCAGTAATAGCAAGTGTTTCATCAACATTATGGTCTGTGATGAGTATGCCTATGTTTTTCTCCTTAAGTTTTGCGACAATATTTTGTATATCTTCCACAGCAATAGGATCAACTCCAGCAAAAGGCTCGTCCAAAAGAATAAAGTTTGGGTTTGTCGCCAAACTGCGGGCAATTTCTGTCCTACGCCGTTCACCTCCAGAGAGTTGTTTGCCTTTACTTTTGCGAATATGCTGTAACCCAAACTCATCTAATAAACTTTCTAATTTGTTTTCTTGTTCTTCTTGTGTAAGTGATGTAAATTGTAGCACGCTACGGATATTGTTTTCTACAGACATGGTACGAAAAACAGAGGCTTCTTGTGCCAAATAGCCAATCCCCATTCTTGCTCGTTGGTACATAGGTTTGTTGGTTATATCAATATTGTTGAGAAAAACTTTGCCCGACAAAGGTTTTATAAGTCCGACAATGGTATAAAAGGAGGTTGTTTTACCAGCCCCATTAGGTCCCAATAAACCAACAATTTTGCCTTGCTCTACTTCAATGCTTACATTGTTGACTACCGTTCTGTTATGATATATCTTTGTTATAGAGTCGGTTTTGAGTATATCC
>CALAVA010000088.1 GCA_937892025.1 uncultured Bacteroidales bacterium | reverse complement strand
TTTCTGTAATAATTATATTTTTTTTGCATTTTCTTTGGATTTGGTTTTGAAAAATTATCAGGTATTTTAATTTTTTCGATTTCTATCTCAACAAATGTTTCTTTTAGCAATGTATCTATAATGATGTCTTTTAAATTCATACTTTTTTCTTGTAATTCAATTATTTCTTTATCAGAAATATCGGTATATTTGTTGTCTAAAGATGTTCCTGTAAAATCTATTCTTTCCACGCACATAGCATTCAAATCTCCTTTGGTATATATGATAAAATGTGAGTTATCACATCAACAGTCCACCCATTTCCAATAGCAGCACTTCTTTTTTGAATGCCAACACCTTCTATTGCTGTGTAATCATCAGGAAGAGTTTGCAGTCTTTCCATTTCACGAATGCTTAGTCTACGCAGATTATAATGACCGTTTTTAAGTTTTACAGGATATTTACCATCCATAATCCTATTATCCACTAAATGAACACCATCTTTACATTTCACAAATATCAAAGTTGCACATGATGAAGTAACCATGCTTCCTCTCGACAACGCACACGCTTTATCCTTGATTTCCGTGATATTATATGAATTGAATTTTTGAGGAATATAGCCATATTTGGACGCCAATTTTGCAAATGATTTCTGGATAGTCTGACAATGACTGACATCATTATTAGGTGCTTTTTTATCAAGGACATCTTTTAACAAGATATTTTTATCAGCAGGCATTTCAATATCTTTGATATTAGTCCAATACAAACGGGGTCTGTTCTGTGCAGAGAGCAAAGAACTGTTGATTTGTATAGGGCGAATACCAATGGTTTCATCTATGATTTTCTGCCATTTTTTCGCCATTACAACATTTTCAAGAAGGAAAAAGTCAGGGTTCACTTCATGCAAAATTCGTACATATTCCCAAAAGAGATATGACTGTCCATCGAACTTAGTTCCTGATTTCTTTAATTCAAGATATTGCGGAAGCGAAAGTATTTCTGTTTGACCAGATTTCATCCCATTTGCATATCCTATTGATGAAAAATCGGTGCAAGGACTTCCTCCTATAAGAATGTTAATGTGTCCTACATTAAAATCTCCGTTTTCAGTACGTAAAACACCATTTTTATAGGATACTTTCGTAACATCTCCGATTTCTATAATATCTGGATAGTTTGATTTAGCTATCGCAATGGAACTCTTCTCAATTTCACTCGCATAATAAGAGTCTACCCGTATTCCTGCTCGTTCTAAAGCAATTCTTCCACAACTGATACCATCAAATAGGCTCAAAATAATCATTACTGTTACATCCTTTCTTATAAAGTAACGGTATAGTGTTACTTCAAGAGCAAAGAAATACGCCTGTCATCCGACAGACCTTTCAATAACTCTATAGTATCACTATCCAATAGTCATTATACTACTATAATGTTGTAAATGCAACTATGAAATAACATTTTAGTGTTATTTTCTGCACAAATCATTGCAGGCAGTAACACGATTCGATTATAATAGGCTCTGCTATATCTAAAATGTAAGGAAGTGGAATGATGGCAGACAAGATTGATGAAGATGCTTTACGGTTCGGTCAGATGCTCCAATCATATCGGGAAGGAGCAAAGGTCACACAACAGGATATTGCCGATGCGACAGGACTGACCAAGAACTATATCAGCAGTATCGAGCGTGGGGTACACAAATGCAACGCCCAGACCTTTATCATCTATGCAAAGAAATGTGGTGTGAGCCTTGATGAAATGGCAGGTCTGATACCAAAATCTAAACTGAATAGGAATTTGATGAAAAAGTTATCTGATATGTCGGAAGATACTTGAACTGATGAATTAGCATCCGAAAGGGTGCTTTTTTATTTATGATAAATCGTAGTTGTATTTGATACGATTTAGTTGAAGTTATGGATACTTTGTGGTAATATTATTTCTGTAGTAGTTTACCCAAAAGAAAAGGCACCTGCTCTCCGACCAAAGATTACAGATGCCATTTCCGTTATTTAACTCAACGGTACTTGCGTACCAATTCGTTACAACCTTTACAGCCTTTATAATAATGCCTATGGTCTAAATTGTCAAGCGAAACTTATGTTGAAAATTATACAAAAATGCTCATAAATGAGCAAAATTATTAAATCTATCATTTCATTTTTCAAGGCATATCCGTAACGAATCCCCAGTATTGCAAGAAATCCGTTGGCTCAAAGGTAGGTGATGTCTTATGCCTATTGCAGACCAACAATACACAGCCTTGCAGCAGTTAGATGGCGTGATTTCAGATATGGTATCTCATATATCTGATTTTACAAAGAACCCTGCTGACTTTACCCGTGACCGTAAACTCAATGCGTCCACGACTATTAAAGTTACCCTGAACATGGAAGGTCAGTCGCTCAATACCGAAATGATACACGCATTTCCTGATATGGATGACCGTATGACCACTTCTGCCTATGAACAGCAGAAAGCCAAACTCACGCCTGATATGTTTATGGCTTTGCTTAACGATTACAACAATACTCCGTATCGTCACAACCTGTATAATGGCAAGTACGAACTCTTTGCAACAGATGGTTCGGATTT
>CALAVA010000087.1 GCA_937892025.1 uncultured Bacteroidales bacterium | reverse complement strand
ACATAAGTATGGCTTTTTCTATTTTTATCACACGCGTAAAATATGGATATATCATAAAGGATAGGGAAAATTAAAATAATAAAACAATTTTTTGTGAGTTTATTTCAATGAAAAATTATACCTTTGCAAAGTAATGCTACAACGCATTTTATAATTTGGAAATAGTTAAATACAGAGATATGCAAAAATTATTATTGTTAGGCGATGAAGCCATTGCACAAGGTGCACTTGATGCAGGTCTATCTGGGGTATATGCCTATCCGGGTACTCCTTCTACAGAAATAACAGAATACATACAACATTCCCAACAAGCCATTGATGGGCATGTGCATCGGAATTGGTCGGCAAACGAAAAAACAGCCATGGAAGCCGCTACCGGTATGTCCTATGCAGGCAAACGGGCTTTGGTATGTATGAAACATGTGGGTATGAATGTGGCAGCAGATTCTTTTATGAACATTGCTATCACGGGAGCCAATGGCGGATTGGTAATTTTAGCCGCAGATGACCCAAGTATGCACTCCTCACAAAACGAACAAGATTCAAGGTTCTATGCAAAATTCGCTTTCGTGCCAATATTTGAACCTTCCAATCAACAAGAGGCTTATGATATGATTAGAACTGCATTTGACCTCTCCGAAGAATTTCATATCCCAGTGCTTATGCGTGTAACAACGCGTTTGGCACATTCGCGTTCGGGAGTACTCTTGAAAGAAAAAAGAAAACAAAATGACATTATCTTGCCTACAAATCCTAAGCAATATATCTTATTGCCCGCTATCGCAAAAAAACAATACGGAGAATTGTTGGAAAAACAACCAAAACTAATTGCCGCCGCTGAAAAATCTATATACAATCGCTATTGCGAGGGAGAAGATAAATCTATGGGAATTATCGCTTCGGGTATCGCTTATAATTATTTGATGGAAAACTATCCAGACAGAAAATGCCCCTATCCAGTATTGAAAATCTCACAATATCCATTGCCAATTGCTCTTATCGAAAAAATGGCAAACGAATGTCAGTCTATTATGGTTATAGAAGAAGGCTATCCATTTATTGAAGAACAATTGAGAGGTTTGCTCAATAGAGGAACACTTGTCAAAGGACGTATGGATGGAACATTGCCACGCATGGGAGAGTTAAATCCAAATGTGGTGGCTGTCGCTTTGGGTAAACCTGATACCTGCGGAGAACCTATTCCTGAAATTGTTGCCTCCAGACCACCCGCTTTGTGCGTCGGCTGTCCGCATGTGGATTCTTACAACGCTTTGAATGAAGCAATGGCTACACATGGCAAAGGAAAAGTATTTGCTGATATCGGTTGCTACACATTGGGAGCATTGCCACCATATAATGCTATCTATGCTTGTGTTGATATGGGAGCATCTATTACTTTGGCAAAAGGTGCTGCAGATGCAGGATTGACACCAACGGTCGCCGTTATTGGAGATTCTACATTCTGCCACTCAGGTATGACATCATTGTTAGATTGTATTATAGAACAAACACCTATTACGGTTATGATTTTGGATAACTCCACAACAGGAATGACAGGAGGGCAAGAATCACACGCCGTGGGACGATTAGAAAGTATCTGTTTGGGATTGGGAGTCGAAAAAGAACATATTCGAATCATTAAACCATTGAAAAATCAACATCAAACCAATGTGCAAATTATTAAAGACGAATTGGAATACAAGGGCGTTTCGGTTATCATTCCAACAAGAGAATGTATTCAAACCCTAAACAGAAGAATGAAAGCCCAAAAAAAAGCAAAATAATTAAAATAAAGACAAAGATATGAAAATAGATATAGTATTAGCAGGAGTTGGCGGACAAGGAATATTGTCTATCGCTACCATTATCGGAGATGCTGCCGTAAAACAAGGTTTGTTTTTAAAACAAGCAGAAGTGCATGGAATGAGCCAAAGGGGAGGAGACGTGCAATCACATCTCCGTTTGGCTGACCATGAAATAGCCTCGGACCTTATCCCTTATGGACAAGCAGATATGGTTATTTCAGTTGAACCTATGGAATCATTGAGATATTTGCCGATGCTTTCAGAAAAAGGGTGGGTCATCACCAATACTAAACCATTTATCAATATCAACAATTATCCTGATAATGACGTCTTGATGGCTAAAATCAATAGCCTAAAACATAAAATAGCCATTGATGCTGACCAAATTGCAACCGATTTGGGTTCACCTCGTTCGGCTAATATGGTCATTTTAGGAGCCGCTTCTCCATTTATAGACATGAAATTTGAAAGTTTAGAACAAGCCATCATCGATATTTTTGGAAGAAAAGGGCAGGCTATTGTTGATGCCAACTTGAAATGTTTGCAGGCAGGAAGAGAGTTCGCACAAAAAGCAATAAAATAAAGCAATAGAATAATCTCACTTTATTTATCTTTCATAAAATAAAATTAATAAATTAATCCTATTGAAAATACATTAATGGACTATATATTCTCATTGATATTAGCAAAGTTCATTTTTTTATGAGAACATAATATAGTGAAAATAAATTTTGATATTTTTATAAAAAATATACATTTGATTCATTCAAATATATTCATTTAATATTATTTTTTCGTTTATTTTTTTATGGGAAAAGATTCAGACTGGAATCTCATCTCCACAACAAGTGACACTTGTTTAAGTAGTGAATAAAAAAAGCTAAAAATTTTATTTAGTCATAACCCATTTCTGATTTGCTGTTAGGCATTGTATGACTTGGCAGAAAAGTCCCCGAAGGGACAAATAGATTGCTAAATTATTAAATATATATCAAATATTAAAATTTTTTTATGGTTTATAAATAAATAATTATTTTTAAAAATTAATTATTCAATAATAATTAATATTTATTTATTT
>CALAVA010000086.1 GCA_937892025.1 uncultured Bacteroidales bacterium | reverse complement strand
AGCTCAGTTGGTTAGAGCGTCGGATTCATAAACCGGAGGTCTCGAGTTCAACTCTCGATCCCGCTACAAAAGAGAGGTAAGTTGTGGCTACCTCTCTTTTATTTTGAATAAAAACTATTTCATCTGTCGCCACAGCAAAAAAACAAATGCCAAAGTAAAACTGTTTATGATTTCAAAAGCATTTTTTATTGATTTTGAGGCAAATCGTTTTTACCCATAATGGTTTCGTATGCTTGGCAATAGTTTTCATACGAGGTGCCTTCACCCATGGCTCGCAAAATGGCTATTCTTTTTTCTATCGGTGGGTGTGTAGAAAACATATTCAAGGCTCTCGTTTTTAAGTTTGGCTTGCTAATGCACATGGCTGTAGCCATTTTTCCGGGATTAAAATCTGTCTTGTCCCCTGAAATTTTTTGTAATGCATTGGCCAATGCCGATGGATCATGGGTAAAATTTACAGCCATGGTATCGGCCAAATATTCGCGTTTGCGTGATAGAGAAAAATAGAATAGGCGAGCCAAAAAGGCTGCAAAAAGAGCGAAAGCAATAATGAGTAAGATAATGATAATTTGAGCCACACCTCCATTTTTATCATTAGACCTACGTCTGCTCAAACCACCATAAAAAAAACTTCTCATCAATATTTCAGAAATCAGCACTATGGTACACATCATCACGCTCGCAAAAGTCATATATAACACATCTCTGTTGTAAATGTGGGACATTTCGTGTGCCATAACACCTTGTATTTCTTGTCTATTTAGTCGTTCTCTAAGTCCACGAGTAATTGCCACAACGCTATTTTCAGGTTTTGTGCCTGCGGCAAAAGCATTCATAGCAGATGTTTCAATGAGATAAATTTTAGGCATAGGCAAACCAGAAACCATAGACAATTCTTCAATGATGTTATAAAGCATTGGGTCATCTTGTTGCCTTATTTCTTTTGCATTTGCTTCTGCAAGTACAACTTTTGCTCCTTGTTTGTAGGCTATCAAGGCTTGTATTGCCCAAAGAATAATTGCCACAAGAATACCGATATATACTCCATTGCCATATCCATAGTCTGCCACCCAACCAATAGCACCCCCTAAGGTTATCATTAAGATACCCATAGAAACAAAGACAACAATAGATTTTCGCTTGTTTTTGGCGATTAGTTCATACATAAGAAATGTATTTTAAAAAGAAACTTTTGGGGCTTGACGTGCCTCCGAGGTTGATAATTCAAATAATTCTTTTGTGGTAAACTTAAACATACCGGCAATGATAGAATTAGGAAATATTTGAATTTTATTGTTATAATCAGTTACTACTTGATTGTATAATTGGCGAGAAAAAGAAATTTTATTTTCAGTAGAAGCCAATTCTTCTTGCAATTGCAAAAAAGTGGTATTAGCTTTTAGGTCAGGATAAGCCTCTAATTGTATTTTCAATCCAGACAAAGCAGAAGATAATAAGTTATTTGCTTCTGCCTTTTCGGCAATAGAATTTGCATTCATGGCTTGAGAACGATATGTTGTAATGTTTTGCAGTACTTCACTTTCATGTTTAGCATACCCCTTAACGGTTTCAACCAAATTAGGAATCAAAGCATAACGTCTTTCTAATTGAACATCAACATTTCGCCATTCCTTATCCACATTGTTACGTTTTTTGACTATACCATTATAAATACCTATTCCCCATAAAACAAGAAGAACAATTACTCCAATAATAATTAATGCTGTCATTTTTTTATTTTTTTTATTTTTTTTATTATTTCACAAAATTTATTAATTCTTTACTATCAAAAATGGGACCTTTAGTGCAAACACATTCGTTACCATGAGTTGTTTTTGTAACGCAACAAAGACATGCTCCCACTCCACATGCCATTGTGTTTTCTAAAGAGACTTCACATTTAACGTGTGCATTTTCTGCTAATTTGGCAACGGCTTGCATCATAATTTGAGGGCCGCAGGTTTGAATAATATCAAATTGATTCAATTCTTTCATAACGCTATGAGAAGTAACCAAACCTTTTTCTCCACAAGAACCATCATCTGTTGTAGTGAAAATTGACAATTGCTGGGAAAACTTTTGACGTAAGGATAGTGATTTTTCTGCCTTCCCTCCTAATAGAATAGTTGGTTTTATGCCTTTGGATTCATATTGTTTAGACAAAAATAGCAAGGGGGCAATGCCACATCCACCCCCTATCAATAGTGGTTTCTTTGCTTTAAGAGAAAAGCCATTACCTAATGGATATATCATATTGATAGTATCTCCTATTTTTAGTTCGGATAGTTTCTGTGTGCCTTGACCAACTTTGCGGACATAAAATAGTAAACTTCTTTGTTCATAATCCACATCACAAATAGAAATGGGTCTTCGTAAAAGAGTTTTATCTGTATTGGTGATAAGAATATTGACAAATTGTCCCGGCAATATGGTTTCCAAATTAGTTTCACTTTGTACCAATAACTCAAAATCAGAATCTGGTAATGGTATATTTTTTAATACTTTAAAATCAACAATGTGTTTCATTTTGTTATTGTTACCAATATTTTATTTTATTTGCAAAGATAATAAAATAAATTCTAAATTCAAGCCACTAAGGGATAAAATATAGCCTCGATAAGTTCAACTTGGAAAGTTATTAAAAGTTCAATTTGGAAAGTTATAAAAGCGGGTAAACAAACAAGTCCGCCTATCGGCGGGCTTGTTTGAAAAAATGCCACATTTGCGGTCTCTAAACAAAATGCAAATGAAACATTTAAATGAGACGCAAAGGCACACAATTTCTCAAATGAGAAGAGACAAAAAAACACAAACGGAAATTGCACGGGCCATAGGGGTTTCCCATGCCACCGTGAGCAAGGAGCTGCAAAGGAATCGTGACTC
>CALAVA010000085.1 GCA_937892025.1 uncultured Bacteroidales bacterium | reverse complement strand
TATTCCAATTTCATCACTCCAAACAACGCCATATCCGTAAAGCCCAAAAATCTCTTCAGGTTGATTTTTCTCTTTCTGTTGAAGAATTTTGCAAACTGCATGCCTATCAATATCAATTAAGAGGTGGCACAGATAAATATGCACCTCCATTGCTACAAAAAGTATGCGAAGAATCTATCAAACATAATCAAGGTAAAATCATAGCAATCAAAGATAAAACAAACATTCATGCAGCCATTTTTGTAGCATGGGACAAACATACCGCTTATAATTTATTATATTTCATTCACCCACAATATCGTTCTTCTGGAGCATCGTCTTTAATGGTATTTGAAATGTTAAAATATCTTCACGACAAAAAAATATCCTTTGATTTTGAAGGTAGTATGCAAAAAAATATTGCCTCTTCTTACGAAAAATTTGCGACAACACCTTATCACTATTATTTATTAGAAAAAATAAACTCTCCTATATTGAAAATGATATATTATATTCGTAAAAAATATTATCGTTAAATTCAATGATATTTTCAATACACTTCTTATAAAGCAAAAATAAACCTTGCTGTTTCATCAATATGAATATTTTTTCAGAAAAAAATCTTTTTGAATATTTTTCAAAAAAAAAATTATACCTTTGCTACAGTCTTTTTGGACTAAAAATTACCAAAAGACACTTAATAAATTTTAGAATAAATAAATAATTTTTAACATTTTACAAATGGAAGTATTAGCAAATTTAAAGTACACAAAAGATCACGAATGGATTAGGGTAGAAGGTGAAGAAGCCTATGTGGGCATTACCGATTTTGCACAACACGAATTGGGCGACATTGTTTTTGTGGATATTACTAGCGAAGGAAGCACTTTGAATCAAGAAGAATCTTTCGGTTCCATAGAAGCAGTTAAAACAGTTTCTGACTTGTTTATGCCTGTCGGTGGTGAAGTTTTGGAATTTAATGCAGAATTAGAGAACGACCCCGCCTTGATTAACACTGATCCTTATGGAAAAGGTTGGATTATAAAAATAAAAATGACCAATCCCGCTGAATTAGATAGTCTATTAGATTCAGACGCATATACCTCATTGATAGGATTATAATTCAAACAAAATGACAAAAAAGAGTAGTTTTTCTTATGAAACTACTCTTTTTTATTTATAGATATGCGGCGAATAAAATCTTTTCGGCTTTCTTTTATTTGGTTTTTATTTATTTTGTTGTTGGTTTCCATACCGGGGGCGTATATTCCTAATGTTCAAACGTTTAGCGAATGGCTACAATGGGATAAACTTACTCATTTGGTCCTCTTTGGCGGATTTTCATTTTTATTAATGATAGGCTTTTGGAAAGACCAAGGAACAATTAACCTCAAAATGTATTGCATAGCAATTTTTATCTCCATTCTATATGGAGCCTTTACGGAATGGTGGCAAAAATATGTTTGTATTAGCAGAGATGGAAACTTATTTGATTTTTATGCAGATACATTAGGAGCAGTATTAGGAGGACTTGTTTTTTATTACTGTCCGCTAAACTTTCTACATTAGCATAAAATTAGGGCTGAAACCAGAT
>CALAVA010000084.1 GCA_937892025.1 uncultured Bacteroidales bacterium | reverse complement strand
AAGTTCACTTTTACCCCTCATACTTTCTTTGGATTATTGTATCAGAGTTATGATTATTCCAAAGAAAGTATGAGGGGTAAAAGTGAACTTACTGCCAAGTCTGAAGAAAATGGCAGTGGCTTGGCCTACGATTATGCCTATGCTTGGAGTTATGGTATTGGAGAAACCTTTTCACTCTTGGTTCCCAATGCTGCAGGTGGAGCATCGCATTTTAGTACTTTTGAGGCTATGCAAGAACACATGCCTGCCACGATAAATACTTTACAAACACGCCGTTTTGAGCAAGACCCCAATCAATTGTTGCAACAATGTTCAACTTATTGGGGAGAACAGCCTTTTACTTCCGGACCCGTTTATGTCGGTGCGGTTATTTGTTTGTTGTTTGTATTCAGTCTGTTTATTACAAAGGGAAAAATGAGAATATGGGCTATTGTCGTTTTCTTATTCTCTATTGCTTTGGCTTGGGGAAAACATTTTCCACGATGAAATGATTTCTTTTTCAATTATTTCCCCATGCACAACAAATTTAGAACACCATCCATGATACTTGTGCTGACTTCATTTATCATGGCATTTTATGGTTTTTATGGCTTGAATATATTGACAGACAAAGAAAAGAACAAACCATTAGATAAAAAAAGAATCAATCGTTATTTATATATCTCTGTGGGAATTGTGGGTGGCTTAACGTTGTTATTTGCTTTAATTCCAGATGTATTCTTTAGTTTTGCAAATGAAAGAGACGATGTTTTGCCTGCTGAGTTGTTGTCTGCTTTGCAATCGGACAGACATGATATGTTTGTAGCAGATGCATGGCGTTCTTTTGGATTTATTGCTGTAACGGCTGTGCTACTTTGGCTTATTATCAACGAGAAATTGAAACAACAGCAATATCTTGTAATGGCAATATCGTTGTTGGTTTTGTTTGATTTATGGAATGTGGACAAACGTTATTTGAATGACAATAACTTTGAAGAACAATCAAAGAGTATTGGTCAGCAATATGCTTTTACTCCTTGCGATGCAACTATTAAGCAAGATGTTTCTTTGGGTTACCGTGTGTTGAATTTGGCGGCCAGTCCATTTAATGATGCTCATACATCGTATTTTCATCATTCCATTGGTGGGTATCATGGGGCAAAAATTAGACGTTATCAAGAATTTGTTGATTCTGTAATGATGAACGATTTATCTAAATTTTCAATGAAAATTAATACCATACGTTCAGATTCAGAACAATTGGCACTGATGAGTTCCTTGCAGTCTTTGAATATGTTGAATGCCAAATATTTCATATACAATTATCAGAGTGCACCTTTGCTAAACCCTGCAATTTTTGGCCCCGCATGGTTTGTGGATACTATTAAAATGGTAAACAATGCCGATGAAGAAATACAAGCATTTAAAACAACAGATGTGAAAACAACCGCTATTATAAACAAAGAATTTGCTCAACAAATTCAGAACTTTCGTCCACAACATCATGAAAATTCAAGTGTTATATTAACTCACAAAGATTCTAAGACAGTAACTTATACTATCAACGTAGCGAAAGATGAATTGGTGGTGTTTTCGGAAATTTTCTATCCAAGATATTGGAAAGTTAGTATGGATGATAAGGATTGCTCACCCAATCTTTTGAGAGCCAATTATATACTTCGAGCCATGATGGTTCCGCAAGGACAGCATACTCTTCATTTTGAATTTGTCCCTCAACCGTGGATAAATGCCAGAAGAGTATCTATGGGCAGTTCTATTCTTATTCTGTTGCTTATGCTGGGTGCTTTAGGTTATTATATTTATAGTTGTTATAAAAAACCTGCTCAAAAAGAAAACATCGCAGTACAAAAGTAGAGATTGTAACCCAGTATAACTGATTTTTAAATAATTTTTCTCAAGGGAACCTCTAAAAATAACCTTGAAAAATTTTATTGTCAATAATTATAAATTTTAATATATTATAAATCAATTGAATATAATATAAGCACGTTTGTATTACGCAGTATCAAACTAAAAATTAGAGGTATTTTAAATTAAAATATTCGCAACTTTAGGCCTGCGGATTTATCCTTATATTTTTGATATTGTAGAGAATGTGCAGAAAACACAAATCGGCTCAAAATATGATATAAAAATTATTTTTTCTGCTCAATTTGAGCCGATAATTCAAATATTTATAGTATTTTTGCACCGATTCTTTATACTTGTTCTATGAAAACACATCGCGAAATACTGCAATTTTTACATTATCATCCTCTTTCTTCTCGCGAAGAAATTCGCAATGGCATCAACTTTCAAGGAAGCGATGCAACTCTCAAACGGCTCATCTCTACAGGCATTGCCAACGATGATATTATCGTAGATGGCAAAGCCCGTGCAACTCGATATTCTTTGTCAAACAAAGCACATTTGCTGATGCCACTTAATCTTGACACTTATTTTATCAACGATATTGATGAACGACAAGTACAAACCATATTCAATTTTGACCTTATCAAACAACAACTTCCGACAGTGGATTTGTTTACACAAGAAGAATTAAAGCGTCTGCAAAACCTACAAAATGAATTTTGCTCTCATATTACAAATATGACAGAAAATGAATATCGCAAAGAAATGGAACGATTGGGTATTGACCTTAGTTGGAAATCTTCTCAAATAGAAGGCAACACCTACTCTCTTTTGGAAACAGAACGCTTGTTTCGCGAGAGCAAAACGGCTGACGGCAAAACCAAAGAAGAAGCAATAATGCTACTCAACCACAAAGATACTCTACGATTTGTGTTGGACAATCCCGAATATATGCAACAAATATCCATTCGCTCCATTGAAGACATTCATGCTCTATTAGTCAAAGATTTGTCTATCGAAAAAGGCTTGCGGCACAGACGTGTGGGAATAACAGGAACCAACTATCATCCTTTGGATAATGAGTTTCAGATTCGTGAAGCCATAGAGGATACCTGCTACTTGATTAACAACAAAAAAAATGTATTTGAAAAAGCCCTGATCGCCTTGTTGTTAATCAGTTATATACAACCTTTTATTGACGGCAACAAACGAACGGCACGTATTACAAGCAATGCTTTGCTGATTGCATACCACTATTGCCCTATTTCTTTCCGCACGGTAGATTCCATTGACTACAAAAAGGCAATGCTGATTTTTTACGAACAAAACAATTTATATGCCTTTAAGCAAATATTTATTTCTCAATTTGAATTTGCCGTTAGAGAATATTTTTGATTTTACGACCCAAAACGTAAAATTACAAAATAACACAAAAGATTATCAATAAACCACATATAGCAACCTCTAAAAATAACCTTGAAAAATCTTATTGTCAATAATTATAAATTTTAATATATTGTAAATCAATTAAATATAATATAAGCACGTTTGTATTACGCAGTATCAAACTAAAAATTAGAGGTTACTTTTTATTTCTTTGTTGGTTGAATCTATATAGTGAAATTTGTATAAAAAAAGTTGTATATTTGCAAATTCAAAAAAAGTGAATTAATAAATAAGGAGGAAGCCGAAAATCCGCATTAGAGTAGGTGTTATAAAATTTTTATACAAATGAAAAAATTAGTTTTATTAGGTAGTTTATTGCTACTATTTTTGGTGGGGCGAGCCCAAATAGTGTCAATTGCCTCAGAAAGTTTTGACAGAACAACGCACACGTTTTCTGTTTCAGGTATGAATGGAGTGACATGGACATTAGACACCACTTATCATTATGATGGAACACAGTCCATTTGGGGAACAGTTCCCATTTTTACAGGAGATTCCATTGTTTTGACAAGTCCTATTTATGACTTTACCAATTATGGTTGGGTAGAGATGTCTTTTGCTCACATTTGTAAGGTGTCTGTATTGGACGAATGTAAGGTTCAATATCGTTTGGACGCCATGGGTACCTATGGGCAATGGAAGGATATTCCGGCAAGTGCTTATCAAGGCACGAGTAGAAATTACGGCACGACAGGTTTTAATGCCAATTCTTATGCCATTTGGAATGCTGCAGATAGCCTCGCTATTCCCGTAAACAGCACATGGTGGAAGACAGAATTGTTTGATGTAACCAATGAAGTTTCATACGATAAAGCCCAATTTAGATTTGTATTGAAGCGGACTGCTACCGCTGCCACATGGGTTAATTATGGTTGGTTGATAGACGCTTTTTTAGTGCGTGCTTCTATCTTTGAGATTAAACCACCTGTTGTGGAATTGATAAATATTTATCCGAGTACTGTTTTGTCTGTAGGTCCCTACGTAGTGAATGCTAAGGTGGCCGCACGCACTGCAGCACAAATAGTTACTCCAAAATTGTATTGGACAGCTACTCTTCCCAATAGTTTGGGTACCATACAAGACTCTGTAGCCATGACAGCCTACGAAGCCGACTCTATGTGGACGGCTACTATCCCTGCTTATAGATATGGTACAACCATACAATATAAAATTATAGGTAAAGATGCAAATGGAAATACCGATTCAGTTACTGCCAATCCATTTACCTCTCAAAAAGCATTTACTTTCTATCATTATGTGGGGGACACCAATATAGTCACTACAAAAGATGAGATTCCGTTTACGCCTTATTATGAAGATTCATGGTCAAGAACTTTGTATTTGCCTACAGAGTTAGCAGAAGGTAATATCACTCATATTGCATGGAAAAGCAGTAGTTCAGATATTTCTACTATAGATAGCGTTTCTATCTATTTTAAATTGACCAAAGATACAAAAGTTCCTGAAAATACTGATATCAATTATGCTGTAACCTCTTATATAGACCCCCTTGTTGATGGGGCGACCTTAGTTTGGCAGGGTACAGTTACCACAGAAGACGATGATTGGGTGGATATAACTTTAGATAGTGCTTTTGAAATACCTGCAGGTTATGGTCTTGTGGTCTATGTTGATGCTAAACCCGGTTATTGGAAGGACCCAGCAGATTGGTATGCACATTCAGTAAGTGGAAATTTGCGTCCAATATATGAGTATAAAGATGACCCTTTGATATATTCTCCCTATGAATATAATGGTCAATATAGTGATCAAAGACCTAATACCAGATTTTTTTATGACAATACAGTAGATAGCACTTCAGGTCTTTTGAAAAGTCTAACCATAGCAGATACTATTGCTGTTTCAGCAAGCAATCCTTCGCAATCGTTTGGTGTCAATATGAAGAATATTGGTTTTTATGATTTGACATCTGCTGAGTTTGGTTGGAGCCTCAATGGTGTTACGCAAAGCAACAATGTAACATGGACAGGCAATATCACTGCCGACATGATAGGTGCTTGCAACGTGGGTACGTATGCTCCTAAATATAATGGTTATGATACCATTGAAGTATGGATAAATGCTGTCAATGGTAATGCACTATCCGTGATTAAAGATACTTTGACCGCTTATGTATATGGCACAAGCGATATTGTTATCTATTGGCAAAAGGTTGTCGATGATACAGTATTTTCTACCGGTCCATTTGAAGTTATAGCACAAGTAAAATCTTTGTCAAACAGACCTGTTTCTAATGTTAAAGTATTTTACACTGCCAAAAGAAACAGTACCGTAGATGTACAAGATAGTGTTTTGATGACAAATATAGGCGGTGATATTTATGCAGGCACTATTCCAAACTTGTATTATACATCAGATGTAGATTATGAAGTTGCAACTATGGATTATATGGGCAATAGAGCGTCTAATATGAAGACATATTATATAGACCCAATGAGAACTTTTCATATTCAAGTTGTGGGAGATACGAGTGATGGTACGGGTTGGCAGCAATTACCTTCCAATACAACATACTATTATTCTTGGTCAAGAATATTGTATCCGGCAAGTTATATGGGTTCAGCCTCAGGCAGTGCTGTTATAAAACAGATAGCATTCAAAACACGTAGAAATTCAGATTTACAATATCCTTGGCCCAATCAGACTTGTTATTTCAAGGCAGTAGATTCAACAATGATTGGAGATTATTGCTATAGAGACCCACTTGCAGAAGGTGCCTCTTTGGTATGGACAGGTAGTATTCCAGGTGGATTGTTGCAAGACCAATGGTTTGAGGTAAATTTGGACAGCGAGTTTGTTTTGCCTCAAGGTATGGGTTTGTTAGTATATTGGAATAGCGAAGCAGGTGCTGATATGTCTTATTGGGGTGGGACAGACTGGTATGCTACCAATGTATGGGATTTAGCCAATAGTTCTTATGCAGACGATAATTTTCCTAATGATTGTAATGGAGACGACAACTATTGGCCAATGGCAAAATTTGAAATGATAAAGAATGTACAATGGGACTCTAATTCAGTTGCTTTGGAAGAAATTGTTACACCCATAAACAATCAATCGATTTCCGCAGGTAATACGCCTATTTCTGTGATTATTCGCAATAAAGGTAGCAACGATATGAATTGTACCATTTATTATTCTATCAATGGCGGTACACCTATTTCTTATAACTATACCAAAGGTTTGGCATGGGGATTTAGCGATACGGTCGCTTTGGGTACATTCAATGCTGTTATTGGAGATGTGTATAATATAAAGGTATGGGTTGCTAATCCCAATGGACAAATAGACCCTGTAACCACCGATGATACTTTGGATATAATTGTTGTTCCTTGTAACGGTGGCTTGTCGGCACGTACTTATACTATAGGTGCTTCTGCAAATGCAGATTATAGCACATTAGACCAATTCTTGCGTATTTTGCAATTCTGCGGTGTTGATACACATGGTACATTCAGAGTAGAAATGGAAGCAGGTACTTACAATGGTGCTAATAATATTTCTTATCTAACAGAAGTATTAACTGCTGCAGATACTTTGATAATTACTTCCAAAAACAACGATGCAGCCTCAGTAACATTTGCTCACAATGATAATGTGTTTGAATTGGATAGCAATAGAAATGTTTATATTACCGATGTAACCATCAATGCTTCTGCTGGTACGGGAGCAGGTATAAACTTCTTCAGACCTTGCTACAATATAGAGATTAATGGTTGCGTATTTAATATGCATACCACCAATACCAATAATTCTTCTTCTGCTATTCGTTTTAATGGTAATGACGAAAAAGTAAAAACAGGAAGAACTTTGGCATGGGGCGACTTGCGTATCTTGAACAATACCATGAACTATGGTTATGCAGGTGTTTATTTCCATACGCCAAACTCCAATGCGGCTACATTGAAAGCCAATCCAAGCAGATTTACCATAATGAATAACAAGATGAACAATTTCTATTCTTTTGGTATATATGTATATTCTTTTGGTAAATTTGATTGGGTTGCCAACAATGAAATCACCAATACAAGAGCCTCATCCCAATATGGTATCTATATGGCTAACAATATGAAAGTAGATAGTGGTATAGTTAACAACAAGATGTTTTTCAGTCATAATTCTAATGTTAATGGTGGTTTGTATTTGACTTATTTGAATCATACCGGCAATACGGGAGCAACTACCAATGCTTTGGTTGCCAATAATGAAATCCGTAGATTTGGTAATGGTTCATTTACAGGAATATATACATCTTATAATTATGCAAATATATTCCATAATACGGTTTATCGTGCTATGGGAACGGGTGCTTGTAAAGCATTAAGTATAGGAAATTATAGTATTTCAATAGGGAATACTATTATAAAGAACAATATTTTCTATGCAGGTTCTACGGCAACAGCAAGTACTACAAGTGGTGGCAATTATGCCATTCATGCAAGTAATGCCAATTATGTAAAACAAACATATCATGTAACCTTGGATTATAATGATTATTATAGCGTTGGATCATATATTGGCTATGTAAGCAATGCCAAAGCAACTTTAGCGGATTGGCGTGCAGTAAGTTTGCAGGATACCAATTCGTTTAGTGTAATGCCTATGCTCAAAGACTCTTCTGTAAATGCAGATATAAGTAATTATCTTGATTTGATGTTACCCAATTGTGGTGTAAACGAAGATATAAATGGCACCAAGCGTTGGGATAGAACACCAGCAGGTGCTTATACTCCACTTATTAATAATCAAGGGCCAGATTTGGCTATAACAGAATTTGTAGAACCTGTAGGTATTATAAGTTCAAGTGAATTGTGTGCTCCAAACTATGTCTCTGTAAAAGTTGCCGTTACCAATGCGGGTACTTCTGTAATAGATTTGACACAAACGTCTATGAAACTAACACTTCAGGTTTCTGGAGCAAATTCACTTGTAATAGATACTGTATTAAACACGGGTGTATTCAATCCATTTGTCATAGACACCATTGAAATAACCAACATGCTCAATGTAGATATGGGTGGTGTATTGTCTTTGACCGCTTCGGTATCTTGTAGTGTTGATACAATTTATAGCGATGATTCTTTGACGATGACCTATGGTCCAACACGTTGGATGTTGCCTTTGGATGAAAATTTCTCCAACGGATTCCCAGAATCTATGCACGTAAGAGATAATAATACCGCTACAGGTTGGGAAATTACGCAAGATAGCACAGGTGCTATTATTCCGCAATATGGCAACGCTATGTTGGGATTTGATGGAACACGTGGTGCAGAAAGTAAATTGTTTACCCGTCAGTTGAATTTCACCAATACAGCAGAACCCGTTTTGGATTTCTGGTATTGGCATGATTCTAGTGCAACTGCAGGTAATGATGTTACCAATGTTGCTTACACCGTAAATGGTGGTGTCTCTTATGTTTCTTTGTTCAATTTACAGAAAAATAATGGCACCGATTATGGCTGGAAACAATATACGGCTGCATTAGATTCTGCAATAGGTTCTTCTTGTGTAATCCTTATTTTTGACGCTATGAGAATGTCATTGGCTCAATATGATGGAAAACAATATATAGATAGAATTCGTATTATTGCTAAACAAGATTTGGCAGTGGCTGACATCTTGATAGACTCCATCACCGTTTGCAATACCAATACGGATTTATCAGTAGTCTTAGAAAATGTTAATTCACAATCTGTAGATTTTTCCGTTTATCCGACAGAATTGCAAGTGGAAATTACAGGAGATATGACACGCTCATTCACCTATCCGCTGACAAGTGGACATATTCTCGCCTTTGAAAAAGATACTTTTGATATCGCAAGAGCCTTGTCTTTGCCTAATGGCACCTATACTATTAAGGCAAAAATAGTTCCTTCTATAGATGGAAATTCTGCCAATGACACTTTGTCTAAATCTTTCACTATCAAGCCAGAATTGACGGTGGCTGCACAACAAACAACAAGCCCATCAAATTGCGTTATCATAGGTAGTCAAATTGCTCAAGTTGTTGATATTACCAATTCTGGAAATATGAAAATGGAAGATTTAATCTTAAAATTAGAAGTTTCCAATTCAACAGGAAGTGTGGTTGAAACACTTGATGACACTATATTCGGTACATTGCAAGTCAATGCAAATATCGTTCATACATTTAAAGACACTTATACCGTTCCAAATGATGAACAATACAACGTTGCCGTTTATGTTACACCAATGTGTAATACCACATTGGTATTCCAATCGGTTCTCAATGAATGTATAGACTTGAACGACTTGCTTGTAGATGGCATTCTTGTTCCAAGCAATGATGGCAATTGTAGCCATATCGGAGATAGATTTAGCGTAAAAGTGAAAGTTAGCAACAAGAATC
>CALAVA010000083.1 GCA_937892025.1 uncultured Bacteroidales bacterium | reverse complement strand
AAGTTATACCCGAAGTTGAAATGATGCTGCTGCCGGGTTCTAAAAACAATGTCGGTGGCTCTGTACCATATTTTTTTATATGTTTTTCAAGTGAATCTATAATAACATCAGCAATTTCATCTATTGACGGAGGCATATCAGAATCTGTATATTTTACCCCCAAACCTCCGCCAATGTTTATTTCATCAAGCTTTATTCCAAACTTTTCTTCAATTCTTTTTTCAGCCAAATCAATATACCAACTCTTGTCCAAGTTTGCAGGAACAACCGCTGTCCTTACATCATCATTTTCAATAAAGCAGTGAGATGGAGTGTTCGCAAATTTCTCAATTGTCGCACCCTCACTTTTACATTTTCCGATATAACTATCAGCCTTGTTCTTGCTAGCAAACACTCTGAAAGTTTTATCAGTCAAGAACTCATTATTGTGCCAACCGTACAGATAACTTGAAGACACTTTAACAACCTTTTGAAATTTAATAAGTTCATTGCAGTTACTTATTGTTTCACTAGGCAGAATGTCTTCAGTAAGATATTTTACAATTGCTTCATTCACAATCGGTAAATCGTTATCAAGGTCATCAAGCTCCTTAACATACGCACCTTTTCTTTCAAGTTTACCGTTACTGAATTTTGCGATATAATTATTGACATCACCTTGCCATATCTCTGTTATCTCATCAAATCCCAAACCCATCTTTGTTCTGTCCATCCATTCCTGACAGATGTCTTTCATTGTCTGAACAGCCTTTGGATTGTCTTCAACCTGCAGGATAATTCCATCAGTGTTGCTCTGAATAATCTCAGCATGACCCTCTAAATGTTCGAGCAAATCTAGTAACATCAACTGGCCATTGATACAAACATTATTGGCTTGTCTAGGGTCAAATGCGTTGGAAAATTTATCTTTGCAAATTCCATAAGTTGAATTGAGGATAATTTTGTATGGTGCTTGTTCTTTTTTCTTTCCTGCCTTTTTAAGTTCTACACGCTTATCGTAAATCTGCTTGAACTTCTTTTTGTCCTTACAATTGCGGGTCAAAAAGTCATATTCAATCATAATTGACGGATAATATGAAGTAACATCAACATGAAACAACATACCCTTAATATGTAAAGGTTTCTCAGGACAGCCGTGAATTCCACCCCAACCAAATACATGAGGAACACCGCAAATTTCTTCTTCAAGGCTATTCTTGTAGTTATAATTTGCAGGATTCTTGAACCAATCCAAAATATGCTTGTATTTTTTAATCTTCAAAATTGGTACAATCTGCAAATCAAATTCATCATTCCTATCGTGAACCCTCTCACAACCCAATATCTTTGCAGTCAATTGAGCTTGAGTTGAACTAACATTTCTCAATGGCAGGCCAAATGTTGAAATTAAGTCCATCTGCGCATCATATTCTGCTTTTCTGCGTCTAAACACCTCAATAGTCTGCTCAACATCGTGCATACAATATTTAATTGTTTCTTTGACTTCTGCCTTGGTCAAAGGTCTTTCAATATCAAAAGGCACAGAGGTTTCCTTGATATTATTTCCCATAAATGCTTCAAGTTGTTTCAAGCCTTGAATCTTTGTACTAATATCAAAATCATACAGTAGAATTTCTTTGAACTCATCGGATATTTGCCAACCACTCATTCCGTGAACAATAATCATATCATTCACCTTTTTAGGATTCAGCCCAACCAAAATGCTCTTTAGGATAAATGTATCATAATTGCGTGAATTATATCCGCACCAAATTTCCTTTTTATGAGCCTTGTAATAAAGTTTAAGTGCCTTCGAATCATTCACAATAATTCTTTTTGTTTTCTGAACAGGATTTATAATTACAACCATCCAATCGCCCATAAAAACTTCAAAATCATAGAAGTTGATTGAATATGGATAACCCTTGTCAAAATCCTCGTAGCCCTCTAGTTCAAAAGTTCTATTCATATGAACTAAGTCTTCAGGATCAAATGTTCTGTAAATAATCTTTTTTGGCTCAACTTTTTTATCAGGCTTTTTGTCTATTCCTACCCTCAAACTTTTTTCACCTTTCATATAACTAACTTCATCAGAATCCAATAAATTCATAATTTCCTCCGTTATTTTTTATATTTTGAACTTATTATTTTAGCATCACAATATTTATGATTTATTTTATGATGAATTCTAAAAGAACTAGGCGATTGCAAAATTGAAATTTTTACGCAACTTGGAGACTGGATAACTGAATAGAATGATTTTGTATATGTTCCATACTGTTTATAAGTATCACTCATTCCATTTCCGGTTTGAGTCTGTCTTTGACATAATTGGACTAATGGTAAACTTATACAAATATCACCAAGTTGATTAATTCTTGTATAAGAATTCACATCTTCATTAAGTCTACCGTTAAAAATAATTTTTCTGTCAATGCAACAAAATAAAGCATTCATGGATTTTCTAAGAACACAACCTTCTTGTATATCGCTAAAATCACCACCCTGCATAAATGCCAATATTTTTATTTTATCATTCAATTCGTAAAACCTCAAATACAGATTAAAAACTTCATTCATGCTAGAAAATTTTATATTTTTAGATTTTTTATAGCCGAACCTGAATAAAAAACTCTTATAATCATCGTCTAATTCAAGAAAATATTTATACCCTAATTTTTCAGCAAAATCATAACAGGCATTTCTAGCATAAACTATAACTTTGTCAAAGTCAAAATTATCCATCATATCACATTTAAATGAATATTGTATTTTATTAAAAACACAAACTTTTTCCTTTCCATACTTTAGAAAGTAATCATTTATTTTAGGGTCTTTATCATCAATAACTATATATATGGGATATTGAACCTTGCATAATTCCAACTGTCTATAAGTGTCATTTTCAGGCTTTCCATGACTTATAACGAAAATACAAAAATCATTTCTCAGCATTGTTGTAAAGTTCCTCCAAATGTTTTGTCAAATCAACATATCCATTTTCCAACGCATCATCAAAATCAATTATTACCAATCCTGATTTTTCCATAAGTTCTTGAATATCTTTATCAACATGGCAATAGTATTCTGCTATCCTTGCATAATTAAAAACTATATGCCTAGTTGCACTTAAAAGTAAAAACTTCTCAATATCTTTAGGTAAATTTTTACTTTTAATATCTTTTACGAGAGAATCATATTTCTCAGTATTATAAAGAGAAAATTCAGATGGTATTATTTGTTCTTTAGGAACATACTGAATTTTTGAAATAGCATTAGTATATCTATCACGATTGAAATTATCATCAATATCAAAAAGTAACTCTGTCTTTAACATATTTTCTCCAAAAATTAAAAAAGAGTGAATCTTTAACAACTCACCCCTTTTTAAATTATTCAAGGTGTATTTTAATCACCCATAGTAAAAGTTGTCATCAAGTGGCAACTAGAATCTGAAACAAACAACAATCGTGGAATGACTTTACCATTCTTTGCTGTAAACTTCTGCAAGTAGAATTCCAATGACCTTTTAGCCATAAATGACATCATAGTTGCATCAACATACACAGTCATTGGCTCAATTGTTTCTTTAAATTCTACACCCTCACCCCAAGCAACCTTTTCTGAATATTTCCCTGAAGTTCTTTCAGAAGACACTTCAATATTCTGATTTGAAAGAATCAAGCGGACAGCGGAATGCTCTGAAATATCAATAGCAAAGGAATTCGCACGGTCAATTGCCCCAAACAATTCCATAGGGAACATTGCGTGAAAATCATCTTCTTTTGGCTTGCTGGTATCAAGCAGGGCAACAATTCTATCGAATGGAAATTTTTCAGCCTGCAAAGTTTTAATGCTGAATACAGTTCCGTCTGAACTCTTAAAATGTGCCCAAGTTCCCTGCAACTGCATTTCAACCAATCCTGAAAGTTTCAGAAGTTCATTAGCAGAATTGTCTGAAATCCAAAGTGTTGGCAGGTCTGTATCTTTCATCTCAAACTTGTTAATCTGATAGCCATCTGTTGATACAACATTCTTACCGCTAATATAGATTCCAGCCAGTGGCGTTTTGTTTACAGCCATCTTACAAGCACCGATTCCACTCACTAATTCATCTGAAATCTTCACCCAAGCATTTTCGTCAGGTGTTACACCCCGCAATCTTGTGGTGAAATCAAAATCCATAAGAGTAACTTCAACATTTGCTTTTCCGCACTTCAACATCCAAGTGTTGTTTCCTGTTACTGCAAAATTGATTTCATCTGCAGAAAATTTTGAAATTACCTTGAAGAATTCATCAGCGTGAACAGAACCCTCGATTCCCTCATCAACCAAGCCTGTAATGGCCAAAGGAATATACACCGCAATTGAATCATTGTAACTGAAAATTTTTCCGTCATGGAAAACAAATGCGTCAGCACCCTGCAATGTTGGTGTTCCAGTCTCAATCGCTGGCATTGCTCTTTTAAGACTGTCCAGCAATTCTTTTCTTGAAATAGTCATTTTCTATTTCCTCCAATTAAAAAGTAGTTTATTTATTATAGGAATAATGACAATGAATTTATTTCACTCATTTCTTTTTCCTCTTTACGCTAGAATTTTCTTCATTTTCTGAATTATCATCAGATTCTAAAATAACATCATCTTTCCAATGAGAATCCAAAACAGGTCTACCAAGAGCAAGGCACTGTGTTGCTATAACTTTCCTCATCTCAGGCTCACCCTCACGAACTGCAAGCTGAGAGTAAATAGCAAGGCTATGTTCTTTGCAGTATTTTGTTTTTGAAATTGATACCATTGATGTTACATGGGCAAGTTTTCGTATGTCTTCGGCTATATCCTCTACCTCAACTTCCCTAGATATTGCACCACGATTGGTCTGGCTTGCAGTAAATACAACCGCCTTTCTTTTCTGAGCCATAGCACGCAACCTTTTCCAAATACCGTCCAACTGATTCCTCAATTCCGATGTTCTATCACTAGGCATCATAATGTCCGCATAATCAATAATTATTACATCGGGAATAAAACCATCGTGAACCAAGTCATCAAGTTTTGTTTCTAGCGATTCTACAGTCAGACTATAGGCTGGCTCTGCATACACTTTGAATGAACCACCCCTAAACATTCTTCTCAATGATTTCTGCTTTTTTTCAATCTCAAGAACTGAGCTTGCCTTTTTCTTTGTTACCTTATTTTCAATAATATACTTGCCCCCATCTTCAACAAAATAGGGAATATTCAATTCAACATCTTCTGTAACCTGCCCTGACAATGCTTTCCAAATACGCTTAATCATATTTGTTCTGCTCATCTCTAGGGAATAAAAGACTACGTTCAAGCCATTCTTTAACGCCTCAATTCCGCAGTCTATTAGTGAGAACGTCTTACCAGCCTTCATAGGGGCAAGAAAAGCAATAAAATCCTCACGGTGAATATCCCCAACAAGCCGTCCAAAAGCACCACCAAAGGCAAACAACTTGTCCTGCTCTTCAGTAAAAGCATTGAGTACAATTTCAGAATCGTCAAGAATTGATACACCCTCACCGCTTTCCTTTTCAACTTTGCGATATTTTGTTATGAGTGCTTCAGCCTTATTTATTTCACCTGTAATTAAAAACGAATCAATATCCTCAGAAAAGTTTTTTAATGACCTAGATTTCAAATATTGAATTGCCTGCTGAATTGCATAGTCATCGTTAAAAGTTTTTTGGCTCTCAAAATCCTTTGCTATTTTCTCGATAAAAGTCAATATATTATCCTGCAAACTTTCATCAATAACTTCTTCAATATGAGCACGATATAATTTCAGAATATCCTTTTTTGGCGCTACATTAAAATTTTTCACATATTCTTTTATCCAGCCTGAAAGAATCCTAGCGTAATCAATTTCAAGTTGTCTCGGATTAAGGATTGAGGCAACCTCACGACAGAACTTGTCTGAAGTTATCAAGCCAATCAATAAATCTCTTTCATTAAGTGTGTTTAATTTTTCCCTACGCATCATTTTAATCCCTTTGCTTTATTATAGGATTTACGCTACAAGTTCAAAATAAATCTTTTTCTTATAAAGTTTCTCAAAATCCTTTTTATCCACACAATCACAAAGGCTAATATTCAATCCGTGCTTTGTACTTGCCTCACGGACAAACCAAACCCACGGGCTATTACATTCAACCGCCCTCTCAATATTTATCGTTGAAAGATTTATTTCAATATCCCTATCATCACAATACGCTATGAATTTGTTTAATATATCGGCTGAATCCTCAATCCAATACATTGAGTTGCTATCCGCCTCAACTAAATACTTTGCCCACACCCACATATTCAAGATATTATTCCACAAGATACTTGGGTATGTTCCTTTTGGTAAAGTTTCCACAAGCCTGTTCCCTGCGTCCTGCATTTTCCGTGGCAACAACTTAAAGATTGTATCTGCCCTATTTTCACCATACTGCTTCTGCGTAATGTTGGGTGGATTAAAACTAAAAACAAAATAACTAGGATATAAGTCATTGAATGAATCATAAAGCCATTTTTCCAAACTATCAGGCAATCGGTCTTTTTTCTGAGGCATATTCTTCTCATCAAACATCTGACGATAATTATCAACTGAATCCAAAAGCAACTTCCTGACTTTACCCCAATCACCCTTAACTTCTTTCAGCCTGCTTTTCCAGCCGTCTGTATCAAACCACTTACAATCATTTATTTTAGATAGATTATAAATATGAGGATTGATAAAACTACCGTTGTAGATGTCTGTAATAATCCTGCAACAATTCTGATAGGTCTTTGAACTTCCTGCCCTTGTCTTGAATATATCCGAATTCTTTTCAAGAATTTTCCTAGCAATTTTATCAGCCATTTCATTTACTTTTGGCTTGGATTCCTCAACTTCAAATAAAGGCTCAATCATTTCCTTTTCCCTCACTTTTCCAAAAAGTTCCTGCACCTTTTCCAAGTTCAGCCTAATATACAACTTGTTTGTCTCTGACCTAGAATAAACCATTTGAGAATAAATGAATGGCTCTTCATCAGCATAGTCAATTTCCCTATCCTTATTTTCAAGCCGATATAAAATTGTCTTCACCTGATAATAGGACAGAAACAAATCATCTGCTATTTTCTGTAATGAAAACCAATAATAGACATTATCTTCAATCACCATTTTCTTTGGTGGCTTGCTTGATTGTATCCAGTTTAGGATATATTTCAACACCCTCTTGTGATTTCCCTTAATATATGGATATTTATTCATACACTTAAACCCCTGTTGTTTGAAGTCTTAAAACTTCTTCAACATCTCTATCATCAAGTTTCCGATTCCTGCGGATATACTCAATATCATACATATTGCAGATTGTTTCCTTGTCGGATTCCGTAAACTTATGAAGATTTTTCAAAACATATTCCTTCACGGCAAACCTAATAATTACATCAGGTGGGAATACTAGCAACTTTGATACCTTGTCAAGACAGATAAATTCTTCTTCAGAGAATTTTGTCTTGACAATATTGTTTATCTCATCTTTAGTTACATTTTTCATATTTCACCGCCTTATAATTACATCTCAATAAGCCTGCAATCGTCATTGGTATATTTACTCAACAAAAAATTCCTACCACTTTGAGTTACACGCAAATTATAAACAACTGTTTCATCTTCAAGAATTGTCTGTTTAATTTCAAAATAACCCTGAGTTGAATATTTTGAATATGGAATCCAAGTTCCATTCTGCTTAAAAATAATCCCATCATTATGAAGAATTTTATTTAATTCAATAGCAGATTTATAACCAAGTTCTTTTGCTATTTCTGATATTGTATATGACTTTTCTGAATGCATTAAAAGATTGTTTTTATTTTCCGCAACTTCAGCCCTTTTCTTTAATTCTTCATTCCTAGTTTTCAAAATCTGGAGTGCTTTTAAGATTGTTTCATTTTCTTCAAGTTCTGTTGAAACACTATCTATATTCCTAGATTTCAGATTATGATGTTTTTGAATTTCCTGCTTAATTAAAGTTGCTTGTTCTTCATCAAACATCATTGATTTACCACCATTTATCACCCTCGAATGTACTTTCGTGGGGTCTAAAACCTTGTTTGCAGTAAGTTGTATAGTTCTTACGTCAACTTTTAGAAACTCCGCAAGCTCTTTCGTTGTCATTACTTTCTCTGCAACAAATGCGGGCTTGTCAGAGCCGAGAAGCAGTTGCTTCGGTTCGTCTTTCCTCAAAGCGGACATGATTTTCTCCGCCTGCTCCTCGCTGAAAACAAAGCTCTTGATGTCAGCGTCAAAGATAACCTCGTTGCGCTGAAACAGCTTAAAAGC
>CALAVA010000082.1 GCA_937892025.1 uncultured Bacteroidales bacterium | reverse complement strand
GATATGGTAAACATCATCGTCAATAAGAAGAAAACGGTCGTGTGCCTTTGAAAAACTATGCACTACAATGGGTGAATATTCAGTGTTGTGGCGCTCGATGGCAACACGAAACGATGGTGATGTCTGTTGTGTGTAAACAGTAGCCGAAACGCCGTTTGCTCGTTCTGCCAACCGCAAAAGTACCGACTCGTCAACATAATTGTCTATCAGTACAATGCGTTTTGTTGCCGAACGGATAAGTTTGTTGACAAATGCGAATGGCTCAAACATTTGCCCATCGTAGAATATGCCTTCTACAGGTGGCAAAGACGTGCGCACGAAAAAGTCAATTTTTTGCTGATGGTCTGATAGTTTATTTTCAATTGCACCAAGTCTATTGTCAATTCGTTTTTCAAGGTGCATGAGTTGCTGGTTGATAGCATATCCTTTCAGCAGATACTCTTTCAAAACGCGGTTTGCCCATTGGCGGAACTGCGTGCCACGAAGCGACTTTACTCTGTAGCCGACAGATATAATGACATCAAGGTTGTAGAACTTTGTTTTGTACTTTTTCCCGTCGGCGGCAGTTAGTAAGGAATCCTTACATACTGAATCCTTCTCAAGCTCATGTTCTTTGAATATATTGCTAATGTGCAACGTAACATTATTTCGTGTTGTCTCAAACAATTCAGCCATCTGTGCCTGCGTAAGCCACACGGTCTCTTCGTCGAGGCGAACTTCAAGTTTTATTGCTTCGTTGGGTTGATATAATATGATTTCGTTTTTATCAGTCATGAATGTTAGAGCGTAAAGCTCAGATTGTTAATATGTTAATATTTTATTACTTCATTCAATAATTTATTCGTTAGTAGTATGCAAATTTATCATTTATTCAAAATCAATTGCCGCAAATCGTCCTTGCTTGGGAGTACAGTTGCGTATTTTGCCGCAAAAATCTGGTTGTTATCCTGTGGCAGCGTGTATTCCACAACGGCATTATCCTTGTCGTGGCACAGCAGAATCCCGATTGTCGGATTTTCGTCAGCCAACTTCACCTCCCTGTCGTAGTAGTTGACGTACATTTGCATTTGTCCGATGTCTTGGTGCTTTTAATTTGCCTCGTTTCAAGTCGATAAGCACGAAACATCTCAGCAGACGGTTGTAGAACACCAAATCGATGTGGAAATACTCTTCGTCAATCAAAATCCGCTTCTGTCTTCCTTCAAAGCAGAAACCCTCACCCAATTCCAAAATGAACTCTTGGATATGGCTAATCAGCAGCGTTTCAAGGTCGCTTTCCTCAACGACATCGGCACTTTTCAGCCCCAGGAAATCAAACACATACGGCGACTTGACGATGCTTGTCGAAGTGGCCACCTCTGCCTTATCATTCACCAAAGCCATCAGTTTTTCGGGATTCTTGCTGATGCCAGCCCGCTCATAGCAAAGCGTGTCTATCTGCCGCCTCAATTCACGCACACTCCAGCAGCCTTTTATGGTTTCGATTTCGTAGAACGAGCGTTTTAGAGGATTATCAATAGACAATAGTTCAATCAAATGAGAGAACGACAATGATTTGAAAATCTTGTCGCTCCCAACCCTTGGAATTACCACTTCATTTATCTGATAGATTTTTTCGTCTGCAGATTTTTCAGACAGCGTCTGAAAAATTGTATCATTATAATTTTCAGCAATTTGTAATTTTTCAGTCAGTGTCTGAAAAATTGGCAAATTCTGAGGTTTTCTCAAAAACAACTCAACTTCAATTCCTATTTGAGGATAAATCATATAAAACCTTCTACACTGGCTCAACATAGTAGCACCCATACCTTTAATATGAATCGCTTTCGCCAACTCCGAGAGCAACCGTTCGCCGTACTTCGCCCTGTCCTCGCCGTTTTGCTCAAACTCCACAATCCAATAGCCCACCAACCAGTTTCGCGCAGTAATGTTCTGGTTGACGGCACGCACTGCATTGTTTTGCAACAAGTCATGCGTCTGTTGGATATTGTTGGTCAATTGCGGGAAGTCCATTGTCGTTTATATTTGATTTTACTTCATTCAGTTATTGTTTTTTAGGGGTAGTGAAACATATTTTTGCATTTTATCGGACACCAAAATCATATTTCTAATTCAAACCACCTGTTATGGCAATACATTCGCCCGTAATATAGGCAGCGTGTTCGGAAGCCAAAAAGCCAACCAACTCGGCCACTTCTTCGGGATTGCCGAAACGTCCTGCAGGTATCGTTTTTTCCAATTCTTTTTCGTCCAAACCTTCCACCATATCAGTTTTGATAAATCCGGGAGCAATGGCATTGACTGTAACTCCTTTTTTTGCCACTTCTTTGGCCAAGGCTTTTGTGGCTGCAATTATTCCGCCCTTGCTGGCAGAATAATTGGTTTGTCCCGCCAAACCTATTAAACCAGAGACAGAAGCCATATTGATAATTCGTCCGAATTTTTTTCTTAACATGGGTTGCAAAAGCGGTTGGGTAACATTATAAAATCCGTTTAAAGAAACGCCCAATACTTTGTACCAATCTTGCGGTTCCATCCAAAGCAATAGATTATCCTTTCTAATGCCTGCATTGTTTACAATAACAGCAATATATTCACCCTCATGGACTTGTTTCCATGTTTCCAAAGTATTAGCGGTAGCCTCTTGATTGCTAACATCAAAAGCCAATAATTCTCCTTGACCACCTATAGCTTGTATCATATCTAATGTTTTTTCTGCCTCTGTTTGATTGCTGACATAATTAATAATGACCTTATAGCCCATTGTGGCTAATTTTACACAAATGGCACGTCCTATTCCTCGACTGCCGCCTGTTACTAATGCATAATTCATATCTTTCTATTTTTTATATTCAAATGGATTTATTTTTCCAATTATTTCTGAACAAGTGAAAAAAGAAGTCATACTCACTCCCAAGATACCATGCAAAGTGAGATTCTGCCCTGTCATCAATAGATTTGGGATAGGCGTTTTTGGAGTAAGCATTGTATATATCAAATTGTTATAATCTTTTTTTATTCCATAAGCACTCCCTTGTTTCGTACCCGTATAATAGGCATAGGTCAATGGAGTACTTGTATAAAATTTATCTATATTTTCCTTAAAATGAGGGATATAGTTATTTGCGATGGCAATACATTGTTCTGCTTTTTGTTGTTTTAGTTCTTCATAATCCACTGCTCGTTTCATCGGTTTGGAATTGTTCCACTTGGCAAATTCATTCCAAGAAACAGGAGTCAATAAATCTATATTTTGCGTAAAAGCAGTTGCTTTTTCTGGCACTTGATAACTCACCAATACCGCTTGTGGATTTTTATCCAAATGGCTACCAATTTGCCATACATCATTTGTTTGATAAATATATTGATTTCTATTAAGATATGGAAGAGTATCTTTTTTAATCGCACAATTTACGGTAAACATAGCAAAACTATCCGATAAATTTCCGATACGATTGCGATATATCTTTCTAATAAACTTACTATTTATCAACAAATTAAGCAATTCATTTGGGTGTATATCAGATATAAAATGCTGTGCTTCTATTCGTTCGCCATTTTGTAAAAGCACAGCCGTTGCTTTTGAGTCGTTTTCTTCAATTCCAACAACTTTGGCATTTTTCAAAACTGTTCCACCCATATTTTCAATATGTTGGCACAAAGTTTCGGCTATTTGTTGTCCGCCGCCACGCAAACGCCATGCACTTTGTATCATAGAACTATTAATTTGAGCAAAAACGTACAAAGGCAATGTTTCTGCCTGAAGTTCCATTTTTAATGCCGTACCCGATAATACTTGTCTTAAAGTTTCATTTTGAAAAGTTTTTTGTAAATACTCGTATGCAGAAACGGCAAAAAGACTTTGCCCATAAATATCATTATTATGTTGATTATCAAAATTATGTATAATATTTTCGCCTACATATTGTAAAAAAGTGGCATATTGTTTCACTTTTACCTTCACATAATACACATAAATCATCAGCATATGCTAATACTTCAAAAGCATTTGTATCTAATTGATACCAAGGCAACTTCAATAATTGAAAATACTCAAACAATCTATACAAAGGCTGCCCTTCTGACAACCCTCCAACATAATGAAACCCCGTATCAAAATAATGATTTCCACGTTTGAAAGTTTGCAAACAGCCACCAATTTGAGCATTTTTTTCGACCACACAGACATTTTGTCCATGTTTGGCTAAAATATAAGCACACTGCAAACCACCAAGCCCAGCACCAATAATGACAGTATCAAATTTCATATATTATATTGATTATAAATACTTTATTTACAAACAAGAAATATTCCTTTCAAATCCAAATATATTTCTTGTTCTGCTATCACTTGAGCAAAAACCATACATTTTTCTTCTGAAAAACCAACATTTATTTTAATCATAAAACTTTTATTCTCTTGTGGAATAATAAGTTTTAAGAATCTACATCTTTGTAAAACTTGCAATTGCAATTTTTGCTGAATGGCTATTTCTGCACATTCTTTTATCAGTTGTATATTGCACACTCCTGGTGCAATGGGTTCTTCCGGGAAATGGCCTTGATAAACAGCACATTTTTCATTCAAATCGACTTCAAAGACATACGATTCTCCCTCTTTATATTGGCGAGTTATCGTATAATAATCTTTCACAAGTGGAATTAGTTTAAAATCACTCATTTCTATTCAATTATAACAAATTGTGTTTCAATCTCCATTGTTGTAAAAATTCAGGGCAAGACACTTCCAAGACTCCGTCTATAGTTGTAAACAATTGTATAGATGTCGCTGTTAAGATTTCCACATTATCTGTTTCTCTTAACATACGATAATCAAACATCAATTTGCCACCTCTACAATGATGATATTTTATGGTTGTACGCAAAACATCATTTATCGTTGCTGAATGTTTATACTGCAGATGAATATCTACGACAGGAGCGAGATAACCATTTTGAAACATATCTACGTAGGCCAATCCATGTTCAATACCAAAAGCCTCTCTTGCGTCTTCCATATAACGAACATAATTACCATGCCACACCATTTTTAAGGCATCAACCTCACTAAATCGGACAAATGTTCGTATAGTAGTTGCTATTTCTTGCATATTTTCTATTGTTTGATAAAAATTTTCATTTGGCAATCCACCACCAATTTATCACCAACATAGGTTTCTGCTTTAACAAGAGCCATGTTTTCTATTTTAGAAACAATCATCAATTTTGTTTGCAACTTTTCACCGATTTGGGGAGATGAATAAATATTCATTTTTTTAATTTCCGCAATAAATCCCAGCGGTGCGGGTTGATTATTGATAAAAAAATCATACCCTGACATTGCCGCGGACGATTGAGCGATATGCTCAATCAATCCGGGTTCTGTAAAATATCCTTGCCTACAAAAGATATTATCAGGCAAGATTGTCAAACCGCAACAAGCCTCATTCTCTTTCTTATAAAAAAGAGTATCAACTTGCATGATAGGTTCTCGTTGTGGAATTAGTTTCTTTATATCCTCTCCTTGACAAAACACTTCCATTAGTTGTTGCTTTCCAATTTTTCATACAAGAAATCATACAAAGCGTCAAAAGTCTTGATATTGACAATATCAGTACCTTTTACCTTTACGCCGAATGTTTCTTCTATCAAAGCGACCATATCCACCAAACTCAAACTATCCAATTGTAGCGTTTTTTTTATGTCCGCTTCTGGTGTTATTTCAGAAATTTCTACTTCAAATTCCTCTGCCAATACTTCATTTGCCTTGGCAATCATTTCTTCTTTTGTCATGATTTTATTTTTTTTATGTTTATAATTATTATTAAAGATTTTTTACAATTAATGAACTATTTGTACCTCCAAAGCCAAAGGAATTGGACAAGAACACATCAAAATGTTTTTCTATTCGTTTATTAGGAATCAACAATTTGGCGGAATCTTCATCAGGATTTTCAAAATTAAGATTTGGAGCGATGAAAGCATTTTTCATCATCAACATAGAATATATAATTTCACTGGCTCCTGCCATCCACATTTCATGTCCTGTTTGAGATTTTGTACTTGTTATTTCTACTGTTTTTTCTCCAAAAACATTAAACAAAGCCTTTGCTTCGTTTGTATCTCCAACATGTGTTGAAGTTGCATGTGCATTAACATAGCCAATTTCTTTAATGTTTATACCTGCTCTCTTGATAGCCATCAACAGAGAACGTGTTGGTCCATCAACATTAGGCGAAGATATATGATCGCCATTGGCAGAGAATCCATAGCCCAATATTTCTGCCAATATGGGTGCGCCACGTCTTTTGGCTGACTCATAACTTTCTATAATCACCGTAGCAGCACCTCCGCTTGGCACAAGACCATCTCTGTCTCTATCAAAAGGGCGACTGGCTTTTTCAGGTGCATCTTCACGGACAGAAAATGCCGAAATGCCGTCAAAACTACCTATAGAAAATGGGTTTACCTCTTGTGCACCACCACAAATAATCATATCTTGCAAACCATTCTGAATGAACATTGTTCCTAAGCCTATAGCGTGAGACCCGCTTGCACAAGCCCCTGAGATGGTCAAATTGATGCCTTTTAATTTGAAAATACACCCCAAATTCATCGTTACCGTGGAGTTCATTGATTGAAATATCGTACCAGACCCACACAAGGTGGTATCTTTTTTCTCACGCATAATATCCACGGCCCTTACCACAGGGTCAGCCGAACTATCGTTTCCAAAAAGCAAACCTACTTCATGTTCATTAAGATAATCTTGTGAAATATTTGCATTTTTAAGTGCTTCAACCGTAGAGACATAAGCATATTTTGCCTGCTCTGGCATATAAACCCTTTGAGAACGACTTAATTCTTTTTTCAAATCAGGAACTTCTACCTTTGCCGTCAAACCAGAGCGGAAGCCCATTTCTTTGCGTGAGGTGTCCAAGATAATACCAGATTTCCCCTCATACAATGCTTGTTGCACCTCTTCAAGATTTTTTCCTAAACAAGAATAAATCCCCATACCTGTAATTACTACACGATTCATATCTTTTTATTTTAATAATAAATCTAATTGTTTTCTAATATGTTTTCTTAATGCTATAATTTGTTTAAAATTGTCATTTTTGGTTAATTGCTGGAATCTCCATCGGCTGCACCATTTGATAAACGACAAACGATAATGCCATGCAAAAATACCTAAACAAGGCAATGCCAATAAATGAATAAGCCCCATCCACCAATTGAGAATAAAACAATCTGCAATAAACACCAACAAATATGTTATCGGCAACACCAACAAAGAATCCACAACTATTTGTATGCCACCTGCAAACAAAGCCATATTGCCACCTTTATTTTTAAATTTATCAGCCATAGGCTTTGGAATATAATATAAAAGAATGTTCGGAATTAAAGCAAAAAGATAAATAGGGAACAATAAAACAAAAGCACAAGCCTGCAATAACAAATTTTTAACTGAAAATGGTTTATCAAAATTCCAATCCCTTACTTTGTGTTGCAATGTCGCTTGTTTTAAAGACAATGTATCTTTGTATAAATCAGTGATTATTTGATTATTTTCTATTTTTATTTTATCTAAATGAGCCACAAAAGCCTTGTCTGCTTGCAATTGTTGTGGCAATTTTTTATACTCAAAGCCATGATTATCAGCATATATTTTACCATACGTTGTTCTTAAATAGTCAATGGCTTCATAGTTTTCTACATCAACAACATTAAGCATCATATCCGCAATTTGCTGATATACCAATTTGTTCACTTCTCTTTGTGCAGTACGAGGCTTTGTTTTGTAAAGTTCATAATATGGTTGCAATGAAATTGGGGTTCCACAAGTTAGCAACATTTCTTCCCTTATAAGGAAATAATCACTATAGTGGTTTGCTATTGGCAAAATTTGAATATCTTTTTCAAAGTTGGCTTCTTCTGCTGCCTCAAAAGCCATTCTCAAATAAGCCAAAGAAAATTCCCCCAACCAATGCTTATCCTGATTGGTTCCTTCTGGAAAAATAGCCACAGTGCCACCTGCCAATAGTCTTTTGTGTGCCTCGTCAAACGAAACATAATTCTTTGTCAGATTGTTTTCTCCATCCACTCTCAAACGATAGGCAGGCAAAATGTACAAGAATCTCAAAAATCCGGCAATAAACTTATGTTCAAACACGTCCCCACGTGAAAAAATACTGACAATGCGATTTTTAAACCCAAAGACTATCGACAAGGCATCGTTTATAGAATTTTGGTGATTGCTAACTATCACCAAAGGAATTCCGTTTTTGGGAACATTTTCCTCACCTAAAAAATAGGTCTTTTTATAATACAGCAAATTGTGTATTATTTTTAGATAGCAATATAGCAGCCAATAACGAAAATCTCGCAGTTTATTATTCTTCATGTTTTTTAGTTTTTATTAGTTCATACAAATAATTCAAACTACGCTCATAAGCATAAACTTGACTATTTTTCCACTTTGTACGATATTGCTGTGTACCACTTTCATAGGCACTTTTTATGTTACTTTAACGTCAATATCTTGTCTTATAGAACCGTCATGTTGTTCGTTTTGCAAGGCTTTTATATACAAACGAAATATTTTTCTATTAGAAACTCTAAAAAAAGAGGCAATATCGGCATATCTTGTATAGGCTGTTAACAACAACTCTGTCAAATTAGACATATTCGTATTGTTTTCATAAGAAAGAATAATATCTTCAATTTGGCAAAAAACATGTGTCAGCGATTGAATCAGTATC
>CALAVA010000081.1 GCA_937892025.1 uncultured Bacteroidales bacterium | reverse complement strand
GGCCATTGCATACTATTGCTCAATATATCGGTATTTTCCATTTCAAAAGAAGGAGTATAATCTGTTATAAACGGAGGGAGTTCTTGTATATAAAATAAACTTCCAGCAATGTTGTTTTGAGAGAAAATAGTATTGCTAATTTTTAGCGACATATATACGTCAATAAACTCACCATTGTCTGGGTCGATAGTATTTCCTATAAATTCACAATTGTTGATAGTTAGATTGTTCCCTCTAAAAAGTCTAGCCATATCATAGTTTATCATCTTGAGATTGTTTATCTCAACAATATCATAATCGCTATATCCTGATATAAAAGTGTTATCATCAGCAGGTGTTATAACAGAATCTAATATGAAAGAAAAGTTTCCATCTTTTTCTCCTAAACAGAGATAATCAAAAACATTTATGATAGGAGAACCGATATTGTTACTTGCTATACTCAAACGAATATCTTTGCCATACGGCAATATTTCCCCAAATCCAATATTTATATTATGATCAAAAATATAATCTTCTGTGAGATAAAAAGTTCCCCACAGGTCAGATGAGTCAAGTGCTGCATCAAGTGTCTGCATTGCCGTATGAGCAGAAAGACCATCGTTGGTGTCATTGCCATTGATAGCATCTACATAATAAATTGGCAAGTGTGCCATTTCTTTTATAGTAAAACTATAATCACCAATATCTAATGGGGAATATCCAAGCAAAACAAAATAATATGTTGTAGAAGGAGATGTTTTTACTATATAAGGATTTTTTTGTAGCATGTTTTTATTATTGTCCAAGAAAAGTATATCATAAGAAAGAGAGGAATTGTTGTCTTCAAACAAGATATATTTTGTCGTATCCGATGTTTTTATTTCATAACCTTTGGCATAACACAAATTATCGTTTGAAGGGAACAACACGGGTTCATCTTTCGTAAGAGAATCATTTACGATTTCATTTGTATTGATAAGACGATACGACAAAGTATTATAAGATGCACCTTTGAATTTTTCTACAGCAATAGTATAACCATGTGTTAATGTAGTATCACTATCAAAATTTTTATCAGATGCTACAATAAGACGATAGGTTCCTGCATTTTCTATGTAAATACCCTCATGGCCATAGCCAACAAAATTGTAATCATTGTCAAGAAGATATATATCTACTCCGCTATTGATGTCGTAGAAAACATAGGTACTTGGCGACATTTGCATAGTATAGCCTTTTACCCTATCACCCTCTATATTAACATCATATCCTCCATAATAGTTGTTATAAATTTTATCATATACTATATCGTCATGATAAGTAATAGTGTCGGTAAACATTTCCACTGCTTGTGGTATATAGGAAATTTGTCTTAATGTTTTTGCATCCAAAATATTCAATTCAAGAGAAAAACTTTTGTTATATGTATATGTATAAGAACTATATGATGTAGCAATTATATAATAAGTACCTGCAGGCAACATTGTTACAATTCTACTACCAGTATTTGAATCCTCGTAATCATCGTCGTAGTTTATTACTTGAAAATTATCATCAAGTAAAAACAAATAGCTATCCCAATTACCAGAAAGCATTGTAATAGAACACATTTTCTCTTCACTTATGGAAAAAGAGTAGCCTTTAGCATAGCTATCTTTCCTTACATCCAATAAGATTTTGTCAGAAGATAGCAGGGTGTCAAGAATAGTAACTGGTAAGGTGTCAGTAGCTAATGGTTTGTACACCAAATCCCTTGCGTAAGCATAATCACTGCTTTGTGCTATTGCAGTAAAAAATCCTGCAAAACAGAACGTTAAAACAAATAATAATTTTTTCATTTTTATAAAATTTTGGTTAATATGCTATTAAATTTCTCAAAAACAATGTTTTTATTTTGGTGCAAAGATACTATTTTTTTGGCAAAAAAAACATTTATGTTCATCAAAAAAATAATTACAGCATATTTTATATGGTCTTTTGCATTTTTTGTAGAATAAAAAATAATATCTTTGTAAAAAAAAGAGAAATCAAGAAAATCGAAAATTCCTTAAGTATGAATTTTTGCGATTGCATAATTTTAAATTTTTACAATCTATTCAAACATGAAAAATCATCAATATGAAGATACCATTTGTGCCATATCCACCCCGATGTCCCAAGGGGCTATTGCTATTATTCGTCTATCAGGCAAGGAGTCATTAAGCATTGCCGACAAAATATTTAGCACACGCTCCACCAATCGGCAAGCCCGCAAGGTATATTTTGGACAACTATTAGATGGGCAAGATATTTTGGACGATGTGTTGTTCACCTATTATCAATCGCCGCATTCTTTTACGGGCGAGGATATGGTTGAAATAAGTACCCATGGTTCGCTGTATATTCAAGAAAGACTTATCGCTTTGTTAATAGCCAAAGGTTGTCGTTTGGCTTTGCCAGGTGAATTTACCCAAAGAGCCTTTCTAAATGGCAAAATAGACTTGTCGCAAGCAGAGGCGATAGCCGATTTAATAGCCTCACAATCAAAATCTTCACACCAATTAGCCATGAATAATCTTCGTGGACAAGTCTCAAAAAAAATAGCGGATTTGCGAGAAAAACTCCTTCATTTTTCTGCTTTGATGGAATTGGAATTAGATTTTTCTGAAGAAGATGTAGAGTTTGCAGACAGGAAACAATTTGCCGAATTATTAAACGAAATAGAGAAAGAATTGACCACTTTGTTGCAATCTTTTCAAATGGGCAATGCTATCAAAAAAGGCATTTCTGTTGCCATTGTAGGCAAACCCAATGTCGGCAAATCCACTTTGCTCAACGCATTGCTAAAAGAAGATCGTGCCATTGTATCTGATATTTCTGGCCCCACTCGCGACACCATAGAAGACACCATACAATTAAACGGATTCTTGTTCCGTTTTGTAGATACGGCAGGCATAAGAAAAAATGCAGATACGATAGAAAAAATGGGTATTGAACGTAGTTTTGATGCCCTCAACAAAGCCATGGCCGTATTGTGGGTGGCTGACCAATGGAGCCAAACAAGTCTCCTCGAACAATATCAAGAGTTGTTTGCCCATGTAGATATGACTAACAAAAAGAAATTTTTATTGCTCAACAAAATAGACACACACGCCAATCAAAACACAGATTTTACCTTTTTAGATTTTACAACGCTGCCTATTTCTGCAAAAAACAATATAAATATCAATCGATTAGAAGAACATTTAGCAAACTATGCTCAATCATGCTACTCTATCCATGAGGTGATGATTTCTAATCTTAGGCACTATCATGCTTTTGAAAAAGCCTTGCATGCCCTACAACAAGCCAAAGAAGGTTTTGAGAATGGATTTTCTAATGACTTGATTGCCGTTGATATTCGTCAAACACTACATTTCCTTGCCGAAGTTGTCGGACAAGTTAGCAATGAAGATATTCTGTCAGAAATATTCTCCAATTTCTGTATCGGAAAGTAAGGCTATTTTTGCCACAACAATATGTTCATATCTTGTTAATTATATTGTTGAAAATAAATATATAATTGATTGTTCGGAAATTGTAGTTCTTTTTGAGTCAAATTGAATGAAGTTATTTTTTTGTTATACAAAAATATTGTACTTTTGTAGATAATTCATTTAGGTTTTTTGTTATTGAAAAACAATACTCAACCTAACATATAAACACAAATTTTTAATTTTTATTATGGAATTAAGTGAACAAGAAGTTATAAGACGCGAGAAACTACAAGCATTTAACAAATTGGGTATCAATGCTTATCCTGCGGCTCTCTATCCAGTTAGTGCATACGCAAAAGATATATTGGAACAATATCCTAAAGACAACACATTATTTCAAAACGTTTGTGTTGCGGGCAGAATTATGAGCCAGCGCATTATGGGTGCCGTGGCTTTTTATGAACTGCAAGATGCCACAGGGCGAATTCAAATTTATGCCAAAAGAGATGACCTCTGTCCTAATGAAGATAAAACACTATACAACAGCATTTTCAAAAAATTAGACATCGGGGATATTATTGGCGTTGAAGGATTTGTTTTTACCACTCAAATGGGAGAAACAACCATACATGTAAAGAATTTCACCTTGTTATCCAAGTCTTTAAGACCATTACCTATTGTTAAACAAACAGAAGACAAAGTGTATGATGCCTTTACTGACCCCGAACAACGCTATCGTATGCGTTATTTGGATTTAATTGTCAATCCATCAGTCAAACAAGTATTTATACAACGCACCCAAATCATCAACATCATCAGAAATTATTACAACAGCAAGGG
>CALAVA010000080.1 GCA_937892025.1 uncultured Bacteroidales bacterium | reverse complement strand
TAATCTTCTGTGTCAGGACCTGCATTTGATGGTTCATTTGAATTATTTATACCATAAACTTTGTTGTTTTTTACATTTGATAGTATTATATTATCTTTATCACTTTCGTCAAATGCATTTACATAAAACTCATTATTAAGCCACTCTCTTATATATGAATTTTCCCAAGTAACATTTTTACTTATAGCATTAGCTTCATTGTCATATGGAATTTCATTGATCACATATTTTGATAATAATAATTTGCTATCGCCATCATCATCAATAACATACCACTCAATAGGTTCATCACCGTTAGTTTTATCGTCATCTTGTTCAAATCTTCCAAATGTTGCTACTTCAAAAAAAGAAGAAGCTTCTAAATCCTCTTCTTCATTTGTAAACTCAAAATTAGTTTTTGTTTTATTTATTATATTGTTATCAATAGTTGTTGATGAATTTATATCATTATTCTTGCAAGATAAAGCAACATTAGATATAAGTATACTTAAAACTACACTAATAATTAACTTATAACGATATATCATATTCATCAGATTATCAAATAATTATTCTACACTTATATATTTATATCCAGCTTCTTCAACGACTTTTTTGATATCGTCGTTTGACATATCATTAACTAATGTAAGCTCTGCAGTTCCTTTTTCATGTGAGACTTTTACATCTTGAACACCCTCTACTTTCAAAAATGCATCTCTAACTCTCGCTTCACAGTGTGGGCACATCATGCCTTCGATTTTTACAACCTTGCTCATAACTTCTACCTCTTCTACGATAATACTACTTTTTTTATTACTAAATACTTTTTTTCTTACTTTTTTTTTGAATTTTTGTTATCTCACTTAGTATCAGTGAGAAAAATTTAAAAAATAATAACCCTATACCACTTTTTTACCCCTTATTCACCAATTTTTTGCCCTAAAATAAACAATGATATACATAATTGAAATATTTTTTTGGAAGATTTTCGCAACAAACACCACATTTTTTGTATGCAAATAAAACATATTTTGAAAAGATTTTTTAGCATTGTTTCAAACTTCTTTTAATAAATCTTTGTTCTACTAAAAATTTCCATCAAGTCGTTATCATCTTATAGGTTATTAGGGCAAAGCAAAAAAAATACCATCCTCCGAGAGAAGGATGGTAAAAAACTATGAAAAAAAACTACTACTTACCTTACTTTTGATTTTTCTTTTGCATGTGGTTTTTGTATTTATTCATAAATTTATCCACACGCCCTGCAGTATCCACCAATTTCATCTTTCCTGTAAAGAAAGGATGTGAAGTGTTGGATATTTCCAATTTTACCAATGGATATTCGTTTCCGTCTTCCCAAACAATTGTGTCTTTTGTATTGATAGTCGACTTACTCAAAAAAGCCACATCATTAGACATATCTTTAAAAACTACAAATCTATACTCTTTTGGATGAATTCCTTTTTTCATTTTTATTTATATTTTAATGTTTTCTACTCTCTCTAAAAAAGAGCCTTTTGGGTGGGAAGTGGGGTTCGAACCCACGACCTTCGGAACCACAATCCGGCACTCTAAACCAACTGAGCTATACCCACCATGATTTTGCGTGCAAAGGTATAATTTTTTTTTCATATATTTTCATTTTTTTATATTTTTTTTCAAAAGGTTGCATTTATTATATGAAATTTAGCTTCACTTATAATAAGAAAAATAAAGTTATGTATGCCAGAAAAAACAAGTTAGATTCTACGAGTGTTGTTGTCAAAAAGGACAAAGGCATATATAAACTCTTTAAAACGAAAGAAAGTAGTATCACATGCAAGTATGTCCGCAGTCCAATTGACCGAAATATCACAAACCATAGCGTAAATGCCGTGTATATTTTCTCTGAATATTTTATAAGTTCAACTTGGAAAGTTATAAAAGCGAGTAAATAAACAAGCCCGCGATAGGCGGGCTTGTTTGAAAAAATGCCACATTTGCGGTCTCTAAAAAAAATACAAATGAAACATTTAAATGAGACGCAAAGGTACACAATTTCTCAAATGAGAAGAGACAAAAAAACACAAACGGAAATTGCATGGGCTATAGGGTTTTCCCAAGCTATCGTGAGCAAGGGGCTGCAAAGGAACCGTGACTCCGACGGACGATATTCGGCAAAAATGGCACAGATGTTCGCAGACACGATGAAGAAACGCTCACACCAACCAAAAATTTCTGTAAATATAATCCACAAAATATTAAAAAAAAGGTTAGATATTTATAATATGATAAGTTTTGCGGGTTTATCTTTACAAAGAGAATTGGTTTTTTTAGAAAGAAAAACTTCTCTCCAAACTCTCTTTATCTACCGTAATATATACATTTACAATATTTTCAGGTAATAATTCTTCAACTTTTTCTGCCCATTCTATAAAACAATATTCTCCACTATACAAATATTCTTCAAAACCAATATTAATGGCTTCTTCTATATTTTTAATACGATAAAAATCAAAATGATAACATAATTTTTCTTGGGGTAGTTCATATTCATTAACAAGGGCAAAAGTTGGACTTGAAGCCTCATTGCAACTTTTCAAACAAGTTAGTATAGCTTGCATAAATGTTGTTTTACCTGCTCCCATTTGTCCGCGAAGTGCAAAAATCCGTTGCGTAGGATAAGCCTTCAGTAAAGCATTGGCCACTTGTTTTAAATCAGACAAGCGTTTACATCTAATTTCCATATTCTTTTATTTCTCGCAAAGAAGGATTTGCTTTTTGTGGGGAATCTATAAAATAATAGTCCAACGGTTGGACAATGCGGTCAAAAACAAAAAATTGGCATAAGAATATTTCAGTCTGATTATCATTGATAATAGCATAAAATTTATCTCTATTGAAAGCATCAACAATGGCCATATTATAATCATATTCTTCTGTATTCAAAACAGTTTCTATTTTGAACATAGTTATTTTTGTTGTTTTACCATCTATATCGGTAATGGTTATTTCTTTGAATTTTCTGGAAAAAATATCATTAGTTTCTTCTTCTGTCAGTTCAGTTTCTTGCATTTCATAGTTCAAATCACGATAATCGGATAAATGGTCTAACAATTTCAATGTGTCGTATGGTATTAATTGCATATTTTCCTGGTTAAAAATGTCAAAATGACGCTGGTCTGCACTTTTTTCTATGCGGAAACTTTGTTGAGGGTTTTCAAAATCAACACTTTCTACTTTTTGTATTTGTGAAAGTTTAAGTTTGACAATATTATGAGAACGCCAATTATCTTCCAAGGGAGAATATTTTGGGCGAATAAAACCACGGAAACCTGGCAAATAAACTACACATGGAATTTTTGCCCCCTCCAACAAAGCATAATTACCTAAATTGTCCATTGTTTGTTGTCCAATATAATATACTTTTTTGTTTTTGTATTTCCAAAATTTCAACTTTCCTATATTTATATGATAATCAGTATAATATATTTCAACCTTAAGGGCTCCTGTAGCCATTTGTCTATTGATATTTTCTCTTGCATTTTTAGCGACAGGTGCTTTCATCACCACATTGGTCATACAAGCCAACAAATCCTCTACATTGGGTTGCATAGCGGGATAAACATGGTTTACAATCCAAGAATTATCCTCTTGACGCTGTAATAAAACCTGATGTTGATTAGCATCAGCAATAAAAATCTGAAAAACAGCAGAAGTATCCGCAATGGCAAAACTTTTTGCTTCTTTATCAATTGTTCCCGATTTTTTTGACAACAATAACACGCTGACTATTGTCAACAAAACAAGCATTATAATTGCAATTATTAAATTTTTCTTTTTTGCTTTCATCTATTTTTTATATTTAAAATATCTCATTGTCAACAAAATAACACCCATTATAGCAATAAGCAACAAAGGTAAAACTAAATTGATGACCTGCCAAAATACACGATTTTTAAGTATTTTATTTTTATCTAAAACTCTCATTTTAAAATCTTTGGAACGAACTTGCAAAATGTCTTCATCATCGCAAAGATAATTGACCGCATTAAGCAAAAAGTTTCTATTAGCAAAAGCCGTAGCCGTATGTTTATCATATCCTAAAGGATAAATAAAATTATCTTTCCCAAACTGATTTTTTATCATATCGCCATCAGCGACAAAAATCATCTTTGTCGGTTTACTTTTGTGAATAACATTCAATTGAGCCACATTTTCGCCTTGCAAATCAGTATATAAAGACGTAAATTCTCCTTCCACCAAAACACTTATAGGTAAATATTGTTTATTGAATTGTCGCAAATCCGCTCTTTTCTTGAGTACTTCCAAACTGATAATAGCTGGTGTATTGATAACTTTTGTTGTTTGCGAAGAGGTTAATAATATTGTTTTTTTCAAATTACTATTTGCAGTGCCAACGGTATCTATCGAACTGACGAACTCTGTCTTTAACCAACTCAAATTCTTTACGATAGGATGGTCTATAAAAGGTGTAATGACAGGGAAATAATAAAAAGGAATCATCTTATATTGGGCTTGTCCTGCCACATTTTCTCCGCTACTAACTGGTATTGACAAGGCATTTATATCTTGCAATAAATTTGTATTAAATCTTACACCATAACGGAAAAACATATCTTCTAAATTCAAATTTTGTGGCAGACATGGCATCTCTGGCGAATTGTACATACTATCTATATCCGCCATCACGGGGTCCACATACCACAACAATTTGCCACCTCGCATCACAAATTGGTCTAACATATATTTTTCATAATCTGTTTTTATTTGATTAAATGATTAACAAATCATATTTATTGCCTTTAATTTCATAGTCCCCATTGATAGTATCTTTTACGACCACATTAAAAATACCTGTTGTGATTCTATTGTCCAAAATAACAGAATCTACTTCATAAAATTGGGCAATGGCTACAGCCGCCTTAAACACCTCTGCATTAGTCAATTCTCCATGTCCTTTCAAAAAAGCAACTTTTGCCTTTTGTTGGTGCGTAATCCTACGGATAGCGTTGCCGACATTATATTCTAATTTTTCTATGGAATATTTTACTATATCATCTCTTTGAGCCAACAAACCATCGTCAGAATCAACCAATTGTAGTGGAATTTCAAATTGTTTATAATACACCAAAGCACCCGGAACAATATAATGTGTACTCACGCCGTCTGCCTCCATAGTTTGTATAGGTTGAGGTCTTAAGCCTTTAGAATACAATTCTCCATATATGGTACGCAATTCTTCAGGACTTACATTTTTAGAAGGATCTATAAATTCATATTCTATATTATCAGAATATGCCCTCATCTCATCTAATAATTCTCTGGTTTTCAACGATAATTCTGCAAAATCTGCGGGCAAACCTTTTCCATCTAAATAAACCTTTATATAGACAACATCGTCAAGATTTTTTAGCATAGAACGCGTTGAGTTTGATATAGAATAACGTTTTTCTGCCGTTAAATCTATCCTAATAAACAAAAATGAGGAAATGATATTTAATGCTATCAAGACAATTATAACCATGAAAAACATCATTAAATGATTTTTCTTCATGGAAAACGTTATTTTCTTATTTTTTTTATTTATTGTTTTTACCATTTTCTACTTTGTAATTTTAGATGAGAAAATTCTAAAAATAGGACAATTACACTCAAAAAATAAACCACATCTCTTGTGTCGATTACCCCTCTGCTAATAGAAGAATAATGATGGTCTATGCCCAACGATTTAATAATTAAACCCAGTGAGCCAAAAATATTAAAAGAATATATAAAATCAAAACCTAACCAAACAACAAAGCATAACAAAACTGCCACAATAAAAGAAACTATCTGACTATCAGTTATCAAAGAAGCAAATTGTCCTATTGCGGCAAAACTTGCTCCCAAAAACAACAAACCTAAATACGAACCCCATGTGGCTCCCATATCCAAATTACCTTTGGGATAACCTAAGGCATTGACAGAAACGACATAAATTAGCGTTGGCAAAAGAGCAATAAAAAGCAAGGTTATAGCAGCAAAATATTTTGCTAACACAATTTGCCAATTACTCAAAGGCATTGTCAGCAAAAGCTCCATTGTGCCGACCCTTTTTTCTTCTGCAAAACTACGCATAGTGATAGCAGGTATCAACAACAAAAAAACAATGGGTGCCATAGCAAAAAACGAACCTAAATCGGCATAACCTCTATCTAAAATATTATAAGACATCGGAAAAAACCACAAAAACAATCCCGTCAAACTCAAAAATACACCCATGACAATATAACCAATAACGGAATGTAAAAAAACTTTTATTTCTTTGATATACAAACTATACATCTTTTCCTACTTCTTTTTTACCTAAATTTTATTCAAAAAATTATAAGCCTTCAACCATAATTCGCAAAAATAACATTTTTTTATCATATATTGTTCCCTTGAAAACTATACACTATGATTTTTCTTGCACAAAATGTTTTTCCTTCAACGAAAAATGCTATCTTAAAAGCAATAGTGTCCAAAACGTTTTTTCTAAGAAATAGTTGATAAAATAAAAAAGGGAGTTGTATATAACTAAATGAAATTATTTCGTTTAGTAATTGTATCAAAAACACAACTCCCATGGCAAAGATAACACTTTTTTCTCAAATATTCCAAAAGTTACCCAAAGACGAGATAAAGAAGACAATCCGAGAGTACGGAACCGACAAGCACAGCAAAGGCTTCAATACGTGGACACACTTTGTGAGCATGGTTTTCT
>CALAVA010000079.1 GCA_937892025.1 uncultured Bacteroidales bacterium | reverse complement strand
CGGTTTCTATGTTGTTGGCGGGTTTGCGTAAAACTTGATTGCCAAATAATACAATAGGATAAATCATATTTGTTGATGTTTTAGTTGTTCAAAATCTTTACTTTCCATATAGGATTGTAAAATAATAGTTGCACTAATAGTATCGACAAGGGCTTTGTTTTGTCGTGCTTTCTTTTTTAGCCCTGCATCTATCATCGTTTGGAATGCCATTTTTGACGTAAAACGTTCATCTACGCGTTTGATAGGAATAAGGGGAAAAGTTTCTTGTAGTTTTTTTAAAAAAGGGGTAATATATTTGGTAGAATCCGATGGGGTATTGTCCATTTGTTTGGGCAAGCCGACAACAAATAGTTCCACATTTTCTTTGGACAAATAAGTTGTAAGAAAATCGAACAATTCACTATTAGCAACCGTACTTAAACCTGTGGCTATCAGTTGATGTTCATCGGTTACAGCAATACCCACACGCTTCTGTCCATAGTCAATAGCTAAAATTCTCCCCATAATTCATAGAATCACTAATAAAATGCAAAATTAACATAAAAAATTGAATTGGAATACAAAAAGATAATTTATATTTTATATTATAGATTAAATTAACACAATTAACTACAATCGACAAATATAAAGAATAGGTTTGCCGTAAAAAAAAAGAGGAGATTTTTTTTACACCTCCTCTTATCGTTATTTATTATCAGATAATTATATAATTTCCTATTTATATCTCTTCCGTCTATGGTATCGTTATTTGCCCTACAATAAGTTACACTATATCAATCAATAACATATTCAAAAAAAATAGGAATTATTCTTATTGTTTTTTTATTTTACGGAAAATTTATAAACGACATGACTATAATATTTTTGATTGGGTTTTAAGAAAGGTTGCACCCAGTCTTTTTTATTTGGAGAATCGGGAAATTTTTGTGTTTCCAAACAAACCGAAGCCTGCTTAGGATAGGCGATATTATTTTTACCTATCATCTTACCGTTAAGGAAATTACCTGTATAGCATTGCACTCCGGGTTCGTTAGTATATACTTGCATAAAAATGCCCGATTTTGGCGAATACAGCGAAGCGGCCACCATAGTATCATCACCCTTTCCGTCTTTATAGGTATTGAGACAGAAATTGTGATCTATGCCCATCGCATTTTTAATTTGCACGCCATGTTCACCTGTCGTATCATCAAGAGCAGATTGTATGGTTTTAGGGGAAGTAAAATCGAATTGTGAACCTGCCACAGGACGAATTTCTCCAGTTGTCATAAAAGTGGCATCTGTCGGTGTATAACTATCCGCATTGATATACAACTCCATATCTGTACCTGCGACAGAGGGGTCGCCATGCAAATTGAAATAGGAATGATTGGTCATATTGATAACGGTTTCCTTATCGGTAGTGGCCTCAAATTTCATATCCAAAGCATTATCTTCTGTAAGCATATAAGTAACTTTGGCCTCCACATTGCCAGGAAAATTATTATCTCCATCTTCAGAATGCAAGCACATCACGATAGTAGAATCATTAGAAGACTCTTCGTCCACTGTATAAATTTTATATTGCCACCCCATTGGGCCACCATGTAGGCAATGCCCATAATTATTTTGTGGCAATTGTATGGTATCATCGCCAATAGTAATCTTACCTTGATTGATTCGATTGGCATATCTGCCAATAGCAGCCCCAAAATCTGAAGCATTGTGTTCTATGTCCATAAATTTAGCGATATTATCAAAAGCGAGAACAACATCTCGGAATTGTCCCTCTTTATCTTTTGCCATAATAGAGACGACCCGTGCCCCGAAATTGGTTACACAAACTTCCATTCCATTTTTATTGGTCAGCCGATACAATTTTACTTGTTGTCCATCAACAATAGTATCAAACTTTGCAGGGTCTAAACCTGACTGTGTAAGTGATGTTGTGCCTTTTTGACCACAAGAAGCCAGCACGACCATAGATGCAATACTACAACCCATAAGCATATTTTTTAAATTCATTATAATACTATTTAAAATTATTTATCAATTAACAAATTTTATGTCCACCATCGCCAATATGTACAGGTATAATCTGTGGTTCCTTTCCATATTGAGCTTTAAATTTATCTATTGCCGTTTGAACAAAATTATCATATAGGGCATCTTTGACAAGATTGATAGTGCAACCTCCAAAACCACCGCCCATCATACGAGAACCTGTTACGCCACAATCTTTGGCTACCTTGTTAAGGAAATCAAGTTCTTCACATGACACTTCATAATCTTTTGACAACCCCTCATGGGTAAGATACATTTGCTTGCCTACTTCCTCATAATCTCCTTTTTGAAGAGCCTCGCAAACCGATAATACTCTGTCTTTTTCGCCCAAAACGAAAGTAGCACGTTGCATATCCTCGGCACTCACTTCTGCTTTTACCTCCTCAAGGTCTTGCCATGTACAATCACGCAGGGTGTTTATTTTTCTTTCTCCATGCTTTGCAGCAATCGCCTTGGCTACACGTTCACACGAACAACGACGGTCATTGTATGGAGAACCCACCAACTCATGCTTCACACAAGTATTGATAAGCACCAACTTATAAGCCTCAGGTGCAAAAGGGTAATACTCAAACTCTAAAGAATTGCAATCCAAACGCATCAATTGGCCTTTTTTGCCGAAAGCAGATGCGAATTGGTCCATAATACCACAATTTACACCTACATACTTATGTTCTGTGGCTTGTCCGGCAAGAGCAATTTGCCATGTAGTAATTGTATTATTGGCAAACAAATCATTGAGGGCTACCCCGAAACACACTTCTAACGCTGCCGATGAAGACATACCTGCACCAAGAGGTACATCACCCGCAAAAGCAACATCAAAACCGCCAACTTTAACTCCTAAGGCCTGAAACTCACGTATCATACCATATATATATCTGCCCCATGTGTCTTTGGGTCCCTCTATGTCATTCACACTCCATTGAGCATAAGCCTCCAAATCGATAGCGTATGCTCTGATAGTATCCGTAGCATTGGGACAAACCTCTGCCATAATGCCACAAGTAACCGCTCCAGGAAAAACAAAACCGCCATTATAATCGGTATGCTCCCCTATTAAATTAATACGACCCGGTGAAAAATACACATGTCCTTGTTTGCCATTAAATCGTTTGGCAAAATGTTTCCTTACGAACTCTATATCCATAATTGTAAATACTATAATTTAAAATTCAAATCTAAGATTAACACTTTAGTTAGCCGTTTTTTTCATACTTTCATCAGACTCCACTCTTGAGGGTTTGCTTCCCACAAGACCATAAAACAACAGATAGGCAAGCATAACAACAATAAGCCAATAACTATTTATATCTCCCACTCTTGTTGCCATTAGATTTTGAATAAGTGGCATTATTCCGCCACCTACAACCATTGTCATAAACAAGCCGGAAGCTGAAGCGGTATATTTACCCAATCCTTCAGTGGCCAAATTAAATATCACTCCCCACATTACAGACGTGCAGATACCACAGAGAATGATAAACAAAACTTTAACAGGCACCTCTGCCTCTTTGAGTTCCATTTTGGCTGTTTCTGGCATAAGAATGGCTATTATCAACAAAACAATGGCTACAGCCGATGTAACAATCAATTGTATGCGTGAAGAAACTATTCCACTGATAAATGCACTTGTAAATCTACCCAACAACATCAGCAACCAATATATCGCTGCAATGCCACCAGCAATAGCCATACTACCAAGCACACCACCTTTGGCAACAGGCTCACTGAGATAAAACAACAATTGTCCGGGAATGCCAACTTCTATGCCAACATAGAAAAAGATAGCAATAATACCTAAGACGAGATGCCTATAGCCCAACGCTCCTTTTACACCTTCCAAGACATTGGTTTTGACTGTTTCTGGTTCAGTGATTTTTGTAAAATAGATAATAATGAATGAGATGGCAAATATAGCCATGGCTATTATCAACAAAGGAACGACATCTCCCAATGAGGTTTGTTTGGTAATTTCGCCAATCATCACACCGACCAACATAGGCGTAAGCGTTGCGACAAGAGAATTGCAAGAACCACCAATCTGTATGAGTTGATTGCCTTTTTTGCCACCACCACCGAGCAGATTAAGCATAGGATTGACAACAGTATTGAGAATACATACACAAAAACCGCAGATAAATGCACCCAATAAATAAACAATATACGCACTCATAGCCGTTGTACCCATCAGGCTGGACAAATATTGCACAAACATACCGATAAAACCGAGTGTCAAAGCCACCAAGGCTGTTTTTTTATAGCCGATTTTGGTAATCATCATGCCCGCAGGGATACCCATAAATAAATAAGCGGCAAAATTCATAAAATTGCCAACCATTCCACCCCATTCGTATTGATTTTTCCAAATGGTTCCAAAGCTTTATAATAGGAATGTAAGAACAATTACTATGTTTAGTGGTGATAAAAAGATTCTTGAAGGATTAATGAAAAAATATAATTTTTACGGCTTTGAAGA
>CALAVA010000078.1 GCA_937892025.1 uncultured Bacteroidales bacterium | reverse complement strand
AACAAACCAATTGGAAGAATTAAATATGCGCTGGTCTAATTCCGCCAACGGGTTAACATTTAACGAATAAATATAACTCGGCAAATAAATAATATTCTTTTTGTTTTTTCGTTATTGTTGATGATGTTTTTTGAACAATGAAATTAAAAATCTATATCTTTGTTGTTATTCTTTTACTATTTAATAAACTTTTGTTAGGGCAAGAGTCATTAACAGGGTTGTACCAAAATCATCAAGTGGCGATACAATTCAAAACTATACGCCCACACAAAACCACCTTTATTCACTATGAACCCATAACTCTACCTTTTGTTGATGATTTTTCAAATTATAATGGTTATCCTGATACGGCTTTATGGATAGGAAATCAGGTTTTTGTCAATGAAAGTTTTGCTATTAATCCACCAACAATAGGTCATGTTACTTTAGACGCTTTGAACGAGCAGGGTGCTGTTTATGACCATGCAAGCACCTCGCCTTTTTCAGCAGACACGTTATTGTCAAAACCTATTCGTTTGGATTCTATTTTTTATCCACTGCCACGAGCCTTGGAATTGTCCGATTCTTTATATTTTAGTTTTTTCTACCAACCCGGTGGCGGAGAGGGACAAGCATGGGAAAAATTAGGCAACAATCCTGAAAAACAAGATTCTTTAATTTTAGAATTTGGCTACCAAACAGGAAAAAAAACTTTGCTTTATTTCATCACACAAGAATTATCTTTAACCGATTCTGTTGAAATGGGTGATACCATTTGGAGCCCCTGCGATGCTTCAATGTTTATCATAGCAGACCGATTCTATTATGCCGGAGAAGTCGTTGAAGTGCCTTGCGATAGCGTTGTCGGCATGGAAACAATTTGGGAGAGAATTTGGGATAGCCCCGGTATGACACTCTCTGAATTTAAAAATTTGTACGGAACCTATTTCCGTCAAATGATGATACCGATTACCGAAAAGAAATACTTAAACAGAGGGTTTCAATTCCGTTTTCGCAACATCGCTTCTTTGGAATATCAGGCAAGTTCTCCCTCTTGGGCAAGCAATGTGGACCAATGGAATATAGATTATGTGCGATTGAACCGCTCTCGCACAGCAGGAGATACTATCATTGACGATGTGGCTATCGTAGAAAACCCAGGTACTATTCTGAAAGATTATACCGCCATGCCTTGGTCGCATTTTGTTGTTAATCAAAATGGTTTTTTGAAAAACGGATTTGAACTCAAATTGACAAATTTGTATAATGTCGTAAAAAATACAACCTATGAACAACAAATCATAGACGACCATGGAAATAAAATAGGTTCTCTTTCTGGAGGTTCTTATAATATTTCTCCTTTTTATACAAGCGGTTATCAAGATTATGCTCCTCATTCTAAACCGTCTTTGGCAGACATTAGTTTTCCTACTGTTACTAACGATAGTTTAGAACTATCTGTTTATCATATTTTTAAAGAAGCAGGCATGGGGGATAACAATGCCAAAAACGATACGGCCATCTATAAACAATGTTTCTTTAATTATTTTGCTTATGATGACGGCGTTCCAGAAAGTGGCTATGTGGTAAGTTCATCTATTTATCCATACGAAACCTCTTTGGCAGTGCGTTTTTCATTGGCTCATCAAGATACATTAAGAGCAGTGAGAATGTATATCAATAGAGCCTTGCAAGAGGCTAACGAAATGAATTTCACACTTAGCATTTGGGACGACAATAACGGACAACCCGGCTCTATTATCTATTCTGAAATTGTGCAACAAGAATATAATCAAAACCTATATGGTCTGCAACAATTCTATTTGCAAAACCCATTGCCCGTTTCGGGAACCATTTATATCGGCTATCAATTGACGGGAAAGAATTTTTTGAACATCGGTTTTGACCAAAATAACAACGCTTCTTCGCAAGTTTTTTGGCGAACCAATGCAGATTGGAACAATAGTTTTATTGTGGGCAGCCCTATTATTCGTGCCGTAGTGGGAAACTATTTTGAAAACACAAACATCAGACAAGCCCACCTCGCCCAAAACAAACCGACAATCACAGTTTTCCCTAATCCTGCCAAAAATACTATTTCTATAGCCACTGAACCTATGGTGACAGAAAATTGTCACATAGAAATTTTCTCCCCAAACGGACAATCTGTACTCAAAACGAATACCATTCAACATATTGACATTAGCGGATTAAGCCCTAATTTTTATATTTTGAAATTAAGCAATAACCAAGGAACTTGCTATTGGACTAAGTTTGTGATTGTCAGATAAATGGACAAAAATAGATTGGATTTATTTTTGGTGAAACATCAAATTTTTCTCTCCCGAGAAAAAGCATTAGACGCCATAAAAAATGGACAAGTCTTGGTGGACGGAAAAAGACAAACAAAACCAGCGTTTTTAGTTAATGAAAACAATACCATCACTTTGGGAGAAGAAATTTTGCCCTACGTCAGCAAAGGCGGACTAAAATTAGCCAAAGCCATACAAAAATTTCATCTGAATTTTGAAAACAAAAGCGTTTTAGATATTGGGTGTTCTACGGGCGGTTTTGCCGATTGTGCCTTGCAATATGGAGCAAAATTTGTCTGCGGAATAGATGTCGGAAACGGACAATTGGACGAAAGATTGAAAAATAACCCAAAATTAAACTATATAGAAAATCTAAATGTCAAAGACTTGTCTGCTCAACATATTGACTATCAAACTTTTGATTTTGTTGTCGCCGATGTGTCTTTCATCTCATTGACACAAATTTTTGCACCCATACAAATAGCCCTGCATCAACAATCTCAATTGGTATTGCTGATAAAACCTCAGTTTGAATTGAATGCAAGTTCGTTGGATAAAAATGGTTTCGTCAAAAATCCTAAACACCACAAACTTGCCATAGAAAAAATTGTGGCAACCGCCCTACAATATCAATTGTTCTTACAACAAATAGACTATGCCCCATTGATGACCTATAAGAAAAATATAGAATATATCTCTTGCTTTGCTTTTGCCCCTCAAAAAACAAATATATGCGACTTAAATTTATTGATTACCAATGCTTTTAAAGAAAAAAAGAAGTTAAAATGAATATAAAGTTTGACATTCAAAAACCCATCAATCAATTGGCCGTATTTTTGATGCTTATCGGCTGTTGTTTTATGCTCTTATCCGCAATAACAGGCATAATCATACATTTTGAAAAAGATACGACAAATGCCAATAGAATAATTTCGCTTGTTTCACAACTTGTTGTCTTTCTGTTACCTTGTCTTATCTTGACAATATGGCTGCAAAAATGCGGAAAAACAGATTATTTGCGAACAAAAACTTATCCACAATGGACAGACTTTCTGTTGGTAGTGCTGATTATGACAGTAAGCATTCCTTTTTTGTCCGCTGTCATAGAATGGAACGAAAATATAGTACTGCCCGAAAAAATGGCGGACTTGGAACAATGGATGAAAAATATGGAAGAACAAGCCACACAAATAACCGAAGAAATGCTTTTTACTAACAATTGGAAAATATTGTTAGTAAATGTCTTAATAATTGGACTTTTGCCTGCCATTTGTGAAGAGGTACTCTTTAGAGGGGTGGTACTCAATTGGCTTTTGGAAATTGTAAAAAATAAACATATCGCAATTTTTGTCTCTGCATTTCTTTTCAGTTTTATTCATTTTCAGTTTTATGGTTTTGTTCCACGAATGCTTTTGGGAATTTTATTTGCCTATTTAGTGCTTTATTCGGGGTCGTTGTGGACAAGCATTTTTGCTCATTTTTTGAACAATTCTATGGCTGTTATCACCGCTTATGCCTATTATAATGGGTATATACAAACGAACTACGAAAAATTTGGTAGTTTTGAAGGGGTTTGGTATGCCATTGTCCTATCTTTGATATTGACAAGCCTTGCTTTATACCTTTTTTTCAAAAAACATCAAAGTAACAAAAAAGAAAACTATCATAAGTAGTACTCACCTTCACGCTCCACGTTTCACATTTTTTACAAAAAGATTTCTAATTCGCTCGCTTTTTTGAGGAAAGCCTATTTTCTACCTATCATTATTATCTCACCCTTGCTGGTACATATTGAATATTTGCAAAGGCAAAAAAAATGATATTATCCCAAAAAGTGTGTAATTCCCGTACAAAGATGACGATATCGGCAAAAACAAAAAAAAGGCTATCTGGGGAAGATAGCCTCAAAAAGATCCTTACGAACCTTTTTATAAACAAAAAGATTGAGATGATTTAAAACTTATTTCGTTACAACTACTTTCTTGTTATACAACTTGCCGTCTGACATGCGTATCAACAAATTATAAACACCTGAAGATAATGTCTCCAAACTCATCGTAGCCGACTGACTATGAACAACATCTCGTTTGATACAACTGCCTAACATATTATACAAACTCATCTGCTCTATCTCCAAACTGCTACCTTTTATTACTATCTCCATCATATCCTTCGCAGGCTGCGGATAGATATGAATAAGCGGTTCGGAATTGCCGTTTATCGTCGATTCGCACTGAACAGAAATCGGAGCAAACACTTCCGTCTTACCGTCTATATCCGTTTGTCTTAAACGATAATACATAATGTCTTCGCCTGTGCTGAGATGATAACTATATTGTTGTCTTTGAATGCTCGTGCCTGCTCCTGCTATGCGTGCCACAGGTTCATAGTCTATGGCATTGTAACTTGCCTCAATAGTGAAATATTCATTGTTGGTTTCTGTCATCGTTTCCCAATTGAAAATGGTAACACCATCTTTGCAATAGCCCGTGAAAGACAAGAGTTCTATCGGCAGATAGGTATCTTTCCATTTTATGCCTTCGCCATCACTTGCAGTGGCTTTTCTGCTCATAGAAACCATACTCGGAGCAGGACTTGCAGGATAACCACCTGCCTCTGGATAATAATTGCCGGCGGCTACCTCACCAACTTCACCCGTAAGGTCGTTTTTCAAATATTCAAATCCATTGATGGTGGAATTGGTACTATAATCTACCTTTGCGAACAAGTCATCGGCACGCATACCGTATTTGGTAATGCCACCATAATCAGGATAAGCCGTTGCACTTCTATCGCAATACACGCCCACATGAGAAGAACTGCTTAAACTTTCCACCAATTGGATATTGTTTTTACTTCTCACATAGAGGTTGTTTGCGGCTGAATTAACCTTATTGTTGTTGATGGTCATTGTTCCGCCGACTTTTACAATATGGGCAGCATTGAAATTAGTATCTGCACTTTGTGTGTCGTTTACATAGACGCCACCGCCAAAAGTGCCTGCGGTATTGTTTTGGATATTGGTGTTCCGCAAATCCAAAGTAGAGGCTGAAGTATATATGCCACCACCATTACCACTTGTAGCGGTATTGTAAGAAATGGTCGGTGCAACATTAAAATTCACCGTACCACCTTTGATATACATGCCACCGCCATCTGTAGCCGTGTTAGGCGTCCCTGAACCGCCGATAGTGCTGGCAGTGGTGTTGAAATTGACCGTGCCTTGCTCTATATAGATACCGCCACCACCATTGGTAGTAGCCGTTCCGTTAGCCTGATTGCCGGCAATGCTTGTTCCGATAATAGTTGTAGTACCACTACTACTATTGATATACAAGCCACCACCACTCGTGGTTGCAGTATTATTAGACAAAGTACTACCATTTGGAATGGTTAATGTTCCCGCATTGTGAATGCCACCACCTGTGGTGCTGGTGGAATTGCCCGTTATGGTAGCGGCACCATTCATGGTTAGGGTACCTGTATTACGAATACCGCCACCTGCGGCACTTGTACCTGTTGTGCTGTTGTTTGTGATTGTGCTGGTACCATGAATGGTTAAGGTTCCCGTATTATTGATACCGCCACCAGTGCTTGTAGCCGTGTTATTAGTAACAAGCATATCGCCCCAACATGTTATTGTTTTGCCTGCATTAGTTATACCACCACCATAACCATTGCTTGCCGTGTTGTTTTGAACGGTAAGATTAGCAGGGCTTCCACTTGCTCCTATTGTAATGGACCCAGCATTTATGTGGATACCGCCACTTTGTTTAGCCGTATCGTATTCTATGACTGTGTTTGCCAATAATTGTACTTTTACAGAAGTGCCATTGTTGCAACAAATACCACCACCAAAACCATTCTTTGCCGTGTTGTGGGCTAAGGTACATACAGCCGTGGAAATAAAACTGCCACCAACCACTTCAATGCCACCTCCCCCTTGATGGGAAGTTGAAGTTGAAGCACTATTGTAAGAGATGTTGGTAGCCACCGTGGTGGAACAAGTGCCACTTGCGATATGGATACCGCCACCATTTTGGGCGGTATTGCCATTTCCTGCAGAACCACCTATGGTGCTGGCTGTTGTCGCAAAGGTAAGCGTACCACCAGCGACATATGCACCTCCACCTTTTGTCGTGGCTGTGTTGCCCTTGATGGTGGCTCCTGCTAATGTCAAAGAGCCAGCGTTGTACACACCGCCACCATTGGAAGAGGCTGTATTTTGGCGAATAACAAGATTAGATAGACTGCTTGTTCCCGTGGCGGCATAAACACCCGC
>CALAVA010000077.1 GCA_937892025.1 uncultured Bacteroidales bacterium | reverse complement strand
CTATCAAATTGATATACAGAATGATAAATTTCATGGTTAAATGGCAGCTCAACAAATTCTTTGCCGGGGAAGACTTTCCGCATCTCACGCCGCACGTATGAATCAATGCCGTAATTGTCATCAATATGCAAAAAACCACCACTGATGAGATAGTTTCGCAAATTATTGACCTCGGATTCTGAAAAAACAACATTCCCATGCCCCGTCAAATGCACAAAAGGATAATTGAAAATATTTTTGCTCCCAACTTCTACTGTCGCCACCGTGGGGTCTATGCTTGTATGTAAATTACTATTGCAAAATTTTATCAAATTGGGCAAAGAGGTCGGATTGGCATACCAATCACCACCACCCTGATATTTAAGCAAGGCTATTTGCTGCCCCATTAGCGAACTAAAAAAGAACATACATAGCACAAAAAACATAATGTTGTGTAGCCTATTCATGAAAGTCTTCTTGCATTACATTGAAATTTATTTCACCAACATGATTAGAAAAAAAACGATATTCCAACAATTGAAACGATTCTATTGCCCTTAATTTTATGCGACAACAATATTTTATCATCCATCTAAATCGCAAACTAAACAAATGACGAGTTAAATAGGCATACAACAACGGATGAACTTGTAGTTCCAAATAATGTTCACTATTTTTTTGTACTAATATCTGTAAATTATTTTCTATTTCATCTATAATTAAAATCGGAGGACGCACCTTGCCCGTACCACCACATGATGGACAAGTCTCGCATACTTCAATATTTATCTCCGGGCGTACTCTTTGACGCGTAATTTGTATCAAACCAAACTTATTGACAGGCAAAATAGTATGACGAGCTTTATCTTTGCTCATCTCTTCTACCATACATTTATATAAGGCTTTCCTATTAGCCGAAAAATGCATATCTATAAAATCCACAATGATAATCCCACCCATATCTCGCAACCGCAATTGACGAGCAATTTCTTTGGCTGCAGCTATATTCACATCTAAAGCATTATTTTCTTGGGTTTTATCTACACTAACTCGATGACCACTATTTACATCTATTACATGTAAGGCTTCTGTATGTTCTATGATGAGATACACACCACCTTTCAAAGAAACGCTTTTCCCAAAAGAAGTCTTTATCTGGCGAGCAATGCCATAATATTCAAACATAGGGGTCTCTCGTTTGTACAATTTTATCAAATCTATTTGATTTTGGGCATTATGTTGAATATAGTTTTTTACCTCATTAAAATAATTTTTATGAACATAAATGGCATCAAAGGTGTCGTTGAGCATATCTCGCAAGACAACAGAAGTCTTATCCAATTCACTGGCCACCAATTTCGGAAACCTATTCCCTTTCATACTTGAAACTATATCATTCCATTTAGAAAGCAACAAACGCATATCTGCATGTAAGGTTTCTATACTTTGGTCTTTGGCAACAGTACGAATAATGATACCCATGTGAGGTGGCTTTATTTGTAGCATTATATTTCTCAAACGATTGCGTTCCGCCTTTGATTTTATTTTTTGAGATACCATTACCTCATCTGCAAATGGCAACATAATACAAAATCTACCCACCAAGGAAATTTCTCCAATCAATCGAGGGCCTTTGGTGGAAATGGCTTCTTTGGATATTTGAACTAAAATTAAATCACCTGCAGATAGCACATCTTTTATCTCCCCCCGTTTGTCTATTTCTGCTCCTAATTTTACATCTGACAAGGAAGGACTTTTTACATTGCCTTGCAAACATTGCTTTATATATGTGTGGCAAGTTGTGAAACGTGTCCCCAAATCTTGATAATGTAAAAAAGCATCTTTTTCATAACCTATATCCACAAAGGCAGCATTGAGACCCGGTATCAGTTTCTTGACTTTCCCTACATAAATATCCCCTACCCTAAAACTATTAGATTGTTTCTCTTTATGTAATTCAACCAATACCTTATTTTCTAACAATGCTATTTGAACATTGCCATCTCTACTATCTATATATAATTCTTTACTCAATTTTTATCTAATGACACTTAATCTATTTAACTTTTTATAAAAAAAACTAAATCACATATTCACGATATAGGGGAATATGTGATTTAGTTTCAAAATATGAACGAAGAATTAAAAAAATTATTTCTTCTTATGTCTATTTTTACGTAAACGTTTTTTACGTTTATGAGTAGACATCTTGTGTCTTTTTCTCTTTTTTCCACTCGGCATAATTACACGTTATTTTTTATTTAACCTTTGTTTTTACTATTGTAGAAAAAGATTTTGCTGGTTTAAATGCAGGAATCTTATGAGCGGGAATAATAAGTGTTGTGCCTTTAGATATATTTCTTCCGGTTTTCTTTGCTCTTTCTTTAATAATGAAACTACCAAAACCTCTTAAATATACATTTTCTTTTTTTAACAAGGAACCTTTTACAGTTGTCATAAAAGAATCAACAACAACTTGAACTGCGGCTTTATCAACACCAGTCTTGTTTGAAATTTCTGATACTAAATCTGCTTTTGTCATTTTTACTTACTTTTTAATTATTAAATTCTAAATTAGAATGCAAAGGTACAATATTATTTTGAATATTAACTAAATAAATCAAAAAAAAAATCTAACATTTTTTCAATACACTGAAAATCAATTTGATTTATTTTCATTTTAACACTATTTTTCAGACATATCCTTTGTTTTTTTCGTATCTAACGATGCGATAAATTGAGTTAATGGTTTATTGCAAAAAAGAATAATGGCAAACAAGCCTATGGTTATCCAAGTGTCAGCCAAATTAAAAACTGCAGGAAAAAAATTAAATTCTGTTCCACCCACCCAAGGAAAAGATTGCGGAAAATTAATAGTAAACAAATCAAATTGTATCATATCAACTACTTTTCCTTGCAATATCGGAGCGTAGCCACCACCCTCTGGAAACAATTGGGCAACCGCTCCAAAATATTCACTTTGAGAAAAAATTTTTCCATAAAAAAAACAATCTATCACATTGCCAATGGCACCGGCAAAAACAAAAACCGAAAACACTAACAATCTTTTGGCAACTACACTTTTAGCCATTTTTATAATAGCAAAACCAATAAACATTGCGGCAAGCAACCTAAATAAGGTAAGAAAAATCTTCCCATAGATTCCCCCAAAACTCATTCCAAAGGCCATGCCCTCATTTTCAACAAAATGTAGCAAAAACCAATGACCGAAAATAGCGTGTTCTTCACCCAAATATAAATGTGTTTTTGTCCATATCTTCAAAAGTTGATCTAAAACAATCAAAACTACGGATAAGAGAACACAAAAAGTAATTTTCTTTTTCACCTATTTTTTCTTTTTCTCATTTATTTTGGCATCGTACGAAAGAGTTGCATGAGGTACACTCATTAATCTATCCTTGGGGATTAATTCTCCTGTTTCTCTGCATATTCCGTATGTTTTGTTTTCTATACGTATCAATGCGGCCTCCAAATTCTTGATATATTTTTCCAAACGACCTGCCAAACGACTATTTTCTTCTTTAAACAATGTTGATTGTCCCTCTTCTAACAATTTAAATGAAGGAGAAGTGTCCATTACATCATTGCCTTTAGAACCATTTACAGCATCTGCAAATTGTTTCATATCTTCACGAGCCTTTGCTAACTTCTCTAAAATCAACTCTTTAAATTCTTGCAATTCTTCATCGGAATATCTTTTCCCTTCTGTATTAATTGTACCCATATTAAAATAAACTTAATTTAAAAACCGTAAATATTTTTCAAAAA
>CALAVA010000076.1 GCA_937892025.1 uncultured Bacteroidales bacterium | reverse complement strand
ACATAACAACCTGCCACTGCACCTACTTTTGAGATACGGAACACTTCTCTTACTTCTATATTGCAAACGATATTTTCTTTCACCTCTGGTGCTTTCATGCCCTCAATAGCATCTTTAAGTTCGTTAATAGCATCATAAATAACAGAGTATGTTCGAATATCTACTTGTTCTTGTTCGGCCAAACGTTTGGCACCACCAGATGGTCTAACTTGAAAAGCAATAATAATTGCGTTAGAAGCCGAAGCCAACAATATATCAGATTCTGTTACTTGTCCTACAGATTTGTGAATAACATTCACTTGCACCTCCTCTGTCGTCAATCTCAACAAAGAGTCAGATAAGGCCTCTACAGAGCCATCGACATCCCCTTTGACAATGACATTCAATTCTTTAAAATCACCGATAGCAATTCTTCTACCAATTTCGGTGAGTGTAATATGTTTTTGAGTTCTCAAACCTTGTTCACGCAACAATTGTAAACGTTTACCGACCAAATTTTTCGCTTCTCTTTCTTCAGACATCACTCTAAAGGTATCTCCTGCTTGAGGTGCCGAATCCAAACCGAGCAACAAAACTGGTGATGAGGGACCTGCCGCTGTAACCAATTGATTTCTTTCATTATACATGGCTTTTATTTTTCCATAACTTGTTCCTGCCACTACAATATCACCTTTTCGCAATGTTCCATTCTGAACCAACATTTTAGCGACATATCCACGTCCTTTGTCCAAAGAAGACTCAATAACGGTACCGACAGCCACAGCCTTGGGATTGGCTTTCAACTCAAGCATTTCTGCTTCTATCAATACTTTTTCTAACAAAATATCTACATTGATGCCTTTTTTGGCCGAAATATCCTGACTTTGTATTTTTCCGCCCCATTCTTCTACCAAAAGATTCATATTTGCCAAAGCCGTACGAATTTTGTCAGGGTCTGCCCCCGGTTTATCTATTTTATTGATAGCAAATATCATAGGCACGCCAGCGGCTTGAGCGTGATTGATAGCCTCTATAGTTTGTGGCATAATAGTATCATCAGCAGCAATCACAATAATAACAATATCCGTAATTTTGGCTCCACGAGCACGCATAGCCGTAAACGCCTCATGACCTGGCGTATCCAAAAATGTTATTTTTCGTCCATCTGGCAATTGTACTTCATAAGCACCAATATGCTGTGTTATACCACCCGCTTCACCGGCTATGACATTGGTTTTTCTGATATAGTCCAACAAGGAGGTTTTACCATGATCAACATGTCCCATAACTGTAACAATAGGTGCACGAGGTTCCAAATTTTCATCATCATCGGCTATCACAACTTCATCTTCCAAATCGGTATCTGAAAATTGTACTTGAAAACCATACTCTTCCGCCAAAAGAATAATATTCTCTTTCTCCAATCTTTGATTGATAGAAACAAATAAACCTATGCTTAAACAGGTTGAAATCAACTTATTAACAGGAACATTCATCATTGTTGCCAATTCATTAACAGTGATAAATTCTGTTAATTTCAAAATTGTACTTTCTTCGGCTTGTTTTTCTTGCTGAAGTTCTATTTCTTTATGGATAAGTTCTCGTTTTTCTCTACGATGTTTGGAGGTTTTTGTCTTGCCCATCGGAGCCATTTTGGCCATGGTTTTCTTGATAGATATTTCTACATCTTCCAAACTTATATCAGGGTGTTTGTCTTTATGTTTTTCTTTTTTTCTAGCGTGATGGTTTGCGTTTTTCTTGTCTTTTTCGTCTATTGTATATTTATCTTCTGGACTAAACTTATTGATTCTCTTTCTTTTCTCTTTCTTTTTATTGGGTTCTGGTTTGTCCGTTGATTTATTGATAGCATCTACATCTATTTTGTCCACCACCTTAACACCGGACAATTTTTCAACCGTAGTTTCAATAAAATTATCTACATTAATATTAAGATTGTTCTTTTGAGCATATTCAGTAGCCATTTTTCTTTGCTGTTCTGCAGCAAATTTTTTCTCGGCTTCAATGCGTTTTTTAACTTCTTTTATATGCTCTTCTTTTGATTTCTTTTTAGGCTTGGTAATCAAGTCGTTTAAATCAATTTTACTAACTGTAGTTACACCTTTGAGTTGAGGAATTTTAGTTTCAATATGTTCAGGAATAGGTTTTTCCGCCTTTTTATCTTGAGGTTGTCCTGCTTGTTCGTCTTTCATTTGTTCAGACGCTGACGGCAAAGATACCGCAATGGTTTGATTTGTTTCAGATTCTACTTTTTCTGGTGCATGAACCTCAGATTCTTTTATAGAAATATTGGCCGTGGCAACTGATTCTGTTTTTTGATTTTCTTCAACCGCAACATCTAAAGTTTTTTGCTCTACAGGAGAACTTGTTTTTTCTTCTTTCGTTTTTTTAGATTTTGTGGTTTTAGACGTTTTAGGTATTTTTATTGTTTTTTCTTGTTTTTCAACTCGTTCCGTTTTTTCTTGTTTAGTTTTCTTTTTTGTTTTTGGAATATCCTCAAGTTGTATTTTCCCTACAATTTTAGGCCCTTTTATTTTTTGGGAAGATTCTTTTTGTTCCAAATCTTCTTGAGAACTTGCTTGTGTTTCTTGGAAAACTTCAATTATTTTTGGTTGTTCTATTTCTTCTGATTTGACAATATTTTCAACATTATCAGCACTATCCGTTTTTATTTCAGCGATGTCTTCTGAAATTTTCTCTACAGATTTCTTTTCTTTTAGTTGAGAAGATTTTTTTTCGACCACCGGTTTTGGTTGCTCTTCGCTGTTTGTTTCTTTTTCATCTGGTTCGAGAGTGGCCACTTTTGTGGCTATACCTATTTCTATTTGATTGGCTTTTTCCCTTACAGCCTTGTCTGTCTGATACTTATCTACCAACAATTCATACATTTCTGCTGTAAGTTTAAAATTATTATTATCCTCTACCTGAAAACTTTTACTTTGCAGAAATTCTACAATGGTAGCTGTTGCGACATTAAATTCTTGAGCCGCTTTTCCCAATCGTGGTATCTTCTTTTCTTCTGACATCGATATTATTTTTTTAGTAAATAATGCAATAATAGTTTTCTTTTGTTTTTTTATTTATAAGCAAGACTTAATTTTTTTCTTCTTTATCATCATCTTGGAATTCCTTGCTGATAATACTGATAACCTCGTCTATTGTTTCTTCTTCCAAATCTGTTCTGCGTATCAATTCATCTCTGTCTATACTCAACACGCTCTTACCTGTATCACAGCCGATACTACGCAAAACATTGATAATCCAAGTGTCAATTTCATCTGCAAATTCTTCTATTTCAATATCTTCTTCAGCAATTGCATTTTCTCTAACAACTTCAATTTCATAGCCTGTCAATTTGCTTGCCAAACGAATATTCGAACCATTTTTACCTATAGCCAACGATATTTGGTCTGGTTTCATAAACGCAGTGATGGTTTTATCTTCTTCATTGATAGTCAATGAGCTTATTTTAGCAGGATTAAGCACTCGTGCGATATACAATTCTATATTGCTTGTATAATTCACAATATCAATACTTTCTTCTCTTAATTCTCTTACTACGCCATGAATACGTGAGCCTTTCATTCCCACACAGGCTCCGACAGGGTCTATTCTATCATCAAAAGTTTCTACGGCAATTTTTTCAATAAAATGCCAATTTTCTATTTCTTCAGGCAATATATCTTTTGTGCCTTTTGGTGCTTTTATACTCATATTTACCTCATTTCAAAAGAATTATATAATAAAAATATAAGTATTGTTAGTTAGTGA
>CALAVA010000075.1 GCA_937892025.1 uncultured Bacteroidales bacterium | reverse complement strand
GAGCCTGTCAAAAGCGTATCATGTCATAGAGCGTTTTTCCGAAGACATAGATTTGATTTTGGACTGGCGAAAAATAAATTATGATGCAGACGAACCGTGGCAAGAAAGAAGCAGAAACAAACAGGATTCTTTCAATAAGCAGATGAATGCAACGGCGGCAGATTTTTACAAAAATACCCTTATTCCCAAACTGAATGAAGAATTAGAGTCAAAACTAAATGCCGATGAACCGATGATTTCCGACCCGATTGACCCAATGGTAGTTCTTTTTCGTTACCCAACAGTTTATACTGGCGATGCAAGTGACTATATTCGTTCATTCGTAAAACTTGAAATTGGACCGATTGCGGAATGGCTTCCTTCCCATGATGTCAAAATTACCCCATTTGCAGCAGAAAAATATCCCGCCTTGTTCACACAATCAGAAACAAGCGTCAGAACGGTGGATGTTGAGCGTACTTTTTGGGAAAAAATCACGATTCTTCATAAAATCGCACATTTTCCAGAAACAAAAACGCTACCATCGCGTTATGCACGTCATCTGTATGATGTGTACCGCATGGCAAATTCTCCAATAAAAGAGCACGCTTTCTCAAGAAAGGAATTATTGGCGCGCGATGTCTTATTCAAACAAAAATTTTATTATACCAAAAACGCTAACTATGAAAATGCCACTCTCGCCGATGTGCAGTTAATTCCGAATGAAAGAGTTTTGTCAGAACTGGAAAAAGATTATGCCGAAATGAAACAGATGATTTATGGGGAAGTCCCTCCATTTTCTGATATTATTGGTGTTTTGAAAAAACTTGAAATGGAAATCCATAATCTTTAAAAACAGAAAAACGCCGCAAAATATGCGAAGAAAACAATATGTTCCAGAATGTGAATGTGGAGTTTGCCGCCACCCCCGACAGTCCGTGTCGACTACAAAGCATCGTTGGAATCTGCCGTGGTAGCAGTTTTTATTTTTGACGCATCATATCACATTTTCAGGTTTTGTGGTATAATACTCCTAATGAAAGAAATATCCGAAATCCTTTCTGGAGAAACGGCTTCTCTTGAATGTAAACTTGCTTCAGGTGGGCTTCCTGCGAGTTTGTGGGAAACTTTTTCTGCGTTTGCGAACACTTATGGTGGAACGATTATTCTCGGTATCAAAGAAAACAAGGGCAAATTCTCTGTGCAGGGCGTTGAAAATGCCGCTGTCCTTGTGAGCGATTTCTGGAACACGCTGAACAATCCCAAAAAAGTGAGCGAGAACATTCTCCTTGTTTCTTGAAAATATCTCTTGGTTTCATCTTCTCCAGTGAAGGGAATGCTCCGCGACCAAAGCGATGCCACCGTGGACGGAAAAATTTTGGAGAATCTTTTCATTTCTGACCTCAATGCCGATTCAATCCAGCGTTACAGAAACATGTTCCGTCTCTCAAAAATCAATCACATTTGGAACGCACTTTCTGACGAAATTTTCCTTATGAAAATCGGGGCTGCTAAAAAAGGATCTGACGGCAAAGTGCATCCGAATGTGGCGGGGCTTGTGTTTTTCGGCGATTTTGTCACGATAATGGACGAACTGCCGAATTATTTTCTTGATTATCGCGAGCATTTCACTTCGGATACACGGTGGACTGATAGGGTCTGTTCTTCTGACTCAACATGGAGCGGAAATATCTTCGATTTTTACTTCAGAATCATAAACCGCCTTACCGCGGACATAAAAGTGCCGTTTCGTCTTAAAAATGGACTTCGTGTTGATGAAACAGAAACTCACAAGGCTCTTCGTGAAGCATTAGCGAATGCGCTTATCCATGCCGATTACTATGGGCGACGAGGAATCGTAATCGACAAAACGCCGTCTGTCATAACGATACGAAATCCCGGTGTTTTCAGAATAAGCATTGCCGAGGCGATTGGCGGTGGCGTGAGCGATGCCCGAAACAGCCATATCTTCAATATGTTCAGTCTTATTGATGTGGGCGAGCGAAGCGGAACAGGTTTGTGCAACCTTTGTGGTATTTGGAATGAAGCGGGAGTCTCTCTTCCAAAGGTGGAAGAAGCCTTTGACCCCGACCAAACAATCGTAACTATCGAGGTGGAAGATTTTGTAGACAGTTCGGAAGAAATTGTGCCGAGTTCGGAAGAAAATGCTTCCAGTTCGGAAGAAATTGTGCCGAGTTCGGAAGAAATTGCCGTGAGTTCGGAAGAAATCGCGCCGAGTTCGGAAGAAAATGCCATGAGTTCGGAAGAAAACGAAAATAGTTCGGAAGAAATTATCGCAAGTTCGGAAGAAAATGCCAATAGTTCGGAAGAAAACGAAATCAGTTCGGAAGAAATTAATGAAAAAATCGAGCAAATCATGATGGAAACTCCGAACATAACCGCAAAAATGATTGCTGAAAAGCTCAGCCGCTCATCTAGATATGTTGAAAAACATATAAAACTTTTGCGTGAGGCTGGTAAGATTCAGCGGGTAGGTTCTACTAAGTCAGGATATTGGAAAGTTCTGGAAAAAGGAAGCGAATAATTGCCCGGTCACAAAACCACACATACCCAAATGGAGCGGTATCAGCTCATTGATTCTCTTCTTGCTGACGGAAAAATCGTGCCGTTCGATGATATTCTGGCTTTCTTACGGAGTGAGCTGCGCGATACGAAATTGTCTGAAAGCTCGGTGCGCCGTGACATCCGTTATATGCGCGAGGAACTTTCCGTGCCGATTGCCTACGATGAGAAAAATCATGGTTGGAAGTACACGAAGCCCTTTCAGTTCCCCGCGCAAGGCTTTTCCGATGACGAGATTCTTTCCCTGCACCTTATGCGAAAACTGCTTGCCCAGCACGCAAGCGACGATGTGTTCTACAAATCCTTTGACTCGCTCTTACAGAAAATAACGCCAAAACAAGATGAATCTTCTTTCCTCGAACGATTTTTTGTTCCTGCCCGACCGAAATTTCTCATAAAGCCTGGCGTGTCTGAAAAAGTCCTCTACGCGCTCAAACACAATGTTCTGCTTGATTTTTACTACAACTCCAGATGGGAGCCGGAAGAGCGGCACCGAAGAATCATGCCGTTTCAGATTGTCATTGACGAGGGCGCGTTGTACCTTTACGGGGCAAAGAAGAGCCCAAATCCGAATCCAAGACTTTTTAAGCTCTCGAAAATGCACAATGTTGAGCTTCTTTCATCTGAGAGCTTTGATTTGCCCGAAAATTTCCGTTTTGCGGGAGTTGTTTCTTTGTCGGGAGCCATCTTGTCCCGCAATGGAAAAGTGAAATACACCTATGGCCAACCGGCACCCACTTTGTTCTATCATGGCGATGCCGACCGCTTGGTTACTTACAATCAAATCGCTTTTGCCAATCTCGGTTTTTTTGGTAGCAACAAATTGGTGGAACGATTTAAAAAATTCAACTATCCTTATCGGATTAAGAGAATGAAAAATTTTGGGCATGAGGTCGCTTCTATGTTTCCTAAGATGTTGGACGAAATTGACGATTTTTATCATCATTGGATATTGTTAGAAAAAAAATATCAAGTAGATGAATCTTGGTATGATGCTTCGTATCAACCTATAATGCTTTGGCGAATGTCCCCGTCTGATTTGTATAAAAAGAAGAAAAAAACTTCTGCAAATTAAAAAAATGGAAAATTAGTCCCTTAAATTTTCCATTCAATGCAACAAAACAGCATTGTTTGTTCAATTTATGATTTATCAATCAATCAACAATTAAGAGTTTTTTGTTTTTTAGTGTCTTTTTTGTGCATAACTTGTTTTTTTATGCGGTTGTTTTAAAATAAATTAGTATCTTTGTAAGATATTTTATTTTCAAGTTCAATGAATAAAACATATAAATCTTTTAAGAAAAACATAGCGATTATTACAGACTATTATATGTTGTTGGTGGAGGAAACGAAATCTCAACGTTTAGTTGGTAGCACCAATGAATGGGTGTTAGACAATTATTATATGATTTCTGAGCAGGAAAAGATTCTGAAAGTAGAACTTTTAAGTAAAAACTTTCGTCAAATAGACCCGAAGCGGCTCAATATCATGTCTAAATTGTTGAGTGGTTTTATCAAAAAATGCCATTATCAAATAGATAAGTCGCTGTTGTTTCGCTATTTATCGCAAATGCAGGTCAATTATAATGAATATTTGTCCTATTCTGAGATTTATGCTTTGTTGCCTTTTATTAAAACCATTATCATTGCAGACCTTGCCGATCTTTGTCTTGAGTTGAAAGCAAGCAATGCTATACATTATTCTCCTACCGATAAAGGCATGGTTGATACCGAACGTTTTAATATGGCCGCTCAGCAAAATCTTATGATGATGAATATTTTCAATTCACTCAAAAAAATGACCAAATTGCCTATGGCTGAACTTATCAATTCGGTCAGCTTTTCTGAGAGATTGTTAAAAAAAGAGCGTGCTGGCATGTACGACCAAATGCTTGACAAAACCAAAGACGACTACCGTACAAAAATTGTACGTGAAAGTCGTAAAAAAAAGATGAAAGAATATGATTATGTCAAACAATTGGTAGCCAAAAGTGATGAAAACAATCAACATGTTGGTTGGTATCTATTTCCGCCTAAACGCTGGAACGCTCGAGCCAAATGGTATGTGTGGATTGTTGTTGTCGTTTCAATGATTTTAGCATTGGCTTTTACACTGCCCATAGTTCAAGGCTTCAATTGGATAACGATATTGTTTGCCGTGCTTATGCTTGTGCCAATGAGCCAAATTGTCATTGATGTTTTTAATCAATTTTTATATAAACTTCACAAACCTGTCGGTACCTTTAAATTGAAATTCAAAAATGGTATCATTCCCGATGAATATGCCACTATGGTAATAATGCCTACCATATTGAAAGACAAACAGAAAACTATAGATTTGCTCAATCAACTTGAAGTGTATTATTTGAGCAATCTCAATCGTGATGGGCATCATATAGCCACTTCTATGCAAGGTGCGGCTTCGCAACAAAACATTTATTATACACTTGTTGGTGATGCTGCTGCCTATAATGAAGCTGACGCACCATGGGACAATGAGGTTGTAGAGGCAGGATTAGCCAAAGTACAAGAACTTAATGAAAAATATGGAGTGCATATTTTCAATTTCGTCTATCGTTGTCGCCGATGGAGCGAAGGGGAGCAAACATGGTTGGGACATGAGCGAAAACGTGGTGCCATACTTCATTTTAACGATTTATTGCTTGGAAGAACATCAGAAGAAGAAAAGAAAAAACGTTTTCGTTGCGAAACCATTAGCCAATGGAGAGCGGGTGCTGTGCCTGATATTCAATTTGTTATTACACTTGATACTGATACAGAGTTGGTTCTGTATTCGGCACAAAAACTTATTGGAGCAATGGCTCACCCTCTTAATAGGGCAAAACTCAGTTCTGATGGCTGCCGTGTAGAATATGGTTATGGTATTATGCAACCGCGTGTAAATGTAGATGTTGAAGTTACAAACAAAAGCCGATATGCACAACTTTTTGCAGGTTTGGGTGGCTTAGATGTTTATACAACAGCCAATTTTGAACTCTATCAAGATATATTCAACGAAGGGTCTTTTTGCGGAAAAGGCATATATGATTTGAAGGTTTTTCAGCAAGTACTCAATAATAGATTTCCTGAAAATCTTATTCTTAGTCATGACCTTATTGAAGGTTGTCACATACGCTGTGGATTGATAAACGATTTGGAATTGTTTGACGATAATCCCTCCAACTATATGGATGATGCCAAACGACATCATCGTTGGACACGCGGTGATTGGCAAATTATAAGTTGGTTAAAGAACAAAGTTCGTAATGAAAAAGGAGAACAAGTTAAGAATCAGGTTAATACTATTGGTCGTTGGAAAATTTTTGACAATCTTCGTCGTTCTGTTTTGAGTTTGAGTGTAATGATAATGTTGATAGCGGGTTTTGCTATCGATATTCAAGATTCTCAATCATTAATCTCTCCAGCATGGTATGTGTTTGTCGCTTTGATTGTTGTTGCGAGTCCTATTGTTTTCTTTATTTTTGGACAATTAACCAAAATGCCAAACTTTGGTAAGCGGTATCATTATTATGCCCGATTGATGCGTGGTTTTAAAGTTATTATTTACCGCTCTATTGTCCAGTTTGCGTTGTTGCCAACAGAAGCACTGATGTACACAGATGCAATTGTACGAGCATGTTACCGCATGTGGTTTAGTCATAAGAATTTGTTGAATTGGATTACGAGTGATGAAGCCGCCAAAACTACTAAAACAACTCTTGGAAGTTATCTTAGTAAATTTTGGTTAAACTATGTTTGTGCATTGATAGTCTTTGTTTTGGCTTGTTTGGGTCATGCCTCTATAACAACATGGGTTGCAACGGGCTTTTGTGTTATAGTATGGAGTATAGCACCTTTTTTGATGTATTGGTTAGGCAAAAAATTTCCACAAGACAAACACAATCTTACCGAACAAGAAACCGCAGAAGTGCGTCAATTGGCACAAGATACATGGCATTTTTTCGACACTCTGATAACAGAAAATACAAATTGGTTAATACCTGATAATTACCAACTTAACCGAGAAAAAAAAGCCGATTACAAAACCTCACCTACCAATATAGGCTATTCTCTTATTGCTGTTGTTAGTGCCGCAGAACTCGGCTTTATCACCACTCGTGAGGCTATCAAACGGATATCTCATATTATAGATACTGTTTCGAGGTTAGAAAAATGGAATGGACATCTTTTTAATTGGTATAATATACATAATCTTAAGGCACTTCCAAACTTTTTTATTTCCACTTGTGATAGCGGAAATTTTGTCGCTTGTCTGTATGTGCTAAAAGGTTTTTTGTCTGCCCAATTTGACAAATCTGACATGACCACCTCCGCTCAAGCACTTATGGCAAAAGTGCAACGCCTAATTGACCAGACAGATTTTTCTAAACTATACAATTCAGAACTTGATGTTTTTAGTATTGGCTATGACCATAGTGCTAATTGTTTGCTCCCATATCATTACAATAATTTTGCCTCAGAGGCACGGCTTACAAGTTTTTTGACTATAGCACAAGGCGATGCTCCTTATAAACATTGGTTTTGTTTGGATAAAACATTGGTTCAATATAAGGGATATAAAGGTGTTGCATCTTGGTATGGTACTCTGTTTGAGTATTTTATGCCATTTATCTTTTTGCCTACCTATAAGCATACCCTAATGGACGAAACCTATAGTTTTGCCATACGTGCCCAACGGGCTTTTATACGCAATGTAAAAAAAGCTGCTGTTTCAAACCATATATCTGCAAAAACATCTATTCTTCCGTGGGGAATATCAGAAACTGCTTATAATGAACTTGATGATGCACAAAATTACAAATACCAAGCATTTGGTGTTCCTTATCTCAAATTCCAAAATACAACCCCGGACCGTATTGTTGTCTCTCCATATAGTTCATTGATGACCATAGGTGTTGATGACCGTGCTGTATATGAAAATATACAACATTTTAAGGCTCTTGATATGTATGCAAAACAAGCAAACGATAAGGAGGACAAGTCAGAAAACTTTGGTTTCTTTGAATCTTATGATGAAGAAGACCATATTCCTGTATGTGCTCATTATGCTCACCATCAAGGTATGATTCTTGCCTCGCTGACAAACTATCTTGTTAATCATTGTCTGCAAAATTATTTTATGCAAGAGCCTGCTATGCACTCTATGGAAACCCTGCTGAAAGAAAAAGCACAGGTTAAACCTTATATTGATTTGAAAGTTTCGCAATATAAACGCTATCAATATTCTAAAGTTCAAACTGAAAGCGACGCCCGCGATTTTGATGGCATTGCTAATATGCCTGAAATTGGTAGCATTAGTAATGGACAATATACAATTTTGTTGAACGATAGAGGCAGTGGTTTTTCTCGCTACCGCAACATATTTATCAACCGCTACCGCAAAATAAGTGCAGACCATTATGGAACGTATCTTTATATTCGCAATTTGAAAAATGACAAGTTGTGGTGTAGTACCTATGCTCCATTGGATATTATGCCGAATACTTATCGTGTAAGTTTTGCTAGTGATAAAATACGTTTTTTGCGTGTTGATGACAATATTGAAACAAAAACAGAAATAACAGTACTCAAAGACCATTTTGCCGAAATACGTCGTTTTACTTTTACTAATCATAGCAATGAAGATGTTGAACTTGAAATAACAAGTTATGCAGAAGTCGTTATTGCTACGCATAGTGAAGATGAAAGTCATCGTGTTTTTAATAGCATGAAAATCATCAGTGAATATGATAATGAACATGGTGTACTCATTTTTAGAAAACCTGTTCAAGACAAACAAGAAAGTCATCATTTTGTACTACATAAACTTTGGCCAGCAGACGATGAAAACCTGCTCACTTCGCCCGAATATGAAACTTCACGATTGAAGTTTCTCGGTCGTGGAGGTAGTTTGCAACATGCCCAAATTATAGAAAGTCATAGAACACTTAGCAATACTGTCGGAACAACACTTGACCCAATTATGAGTATGAGATGTAGAATAAAAGTGCCTATAGGAAAACAAGTCAATGCGTTTTTGCTAACTGGTTTTGCCAAATCTCGTGAACAATTGCTTCAATTAGCCGAACAATATCATACTTCTATTGACATAGAACATGCCTTTGAAAAAGCGTCTGTTTTCAACAACATGCGTACAGGAATGTCGCTTCTTAAAGGTTCGCAGATGAGATTGTATAACAATATTTCAAAATATATTTTACAAACAGCTATACTCGGTAACCATCGTCAAGATATACTTCATAAAAATCAATTGTCTCAATGTGGTTTGTGGCGTTTTGGTATCAGTGGAGATAATGCCATAGTGCTGATGGAAATTGATGATATAGAATGTTCCGGTTTTGCCAAAGAAATGCTTCGTGCTTTTGAATATTACAAGGTTCATGGAATGATGCTTGACATGGTATTCATTAATGATGTACCAGAAAAAGACAGAGAAGGACTTACGCATTTTATCCGAAATATGGCTGATACAGAACATCTTTGGGCTTCACATGAACAAACAGGTGGGGTATTTGTTCTCAATGGTAACGAAATAAGCGAAGAAGAACGCACACTATTGCGAATGGTGGCACATATTAACTTCAATGACAAATCGCGAATTGAACAACAATTACAAGATTTAGAATCTGTTAATCAGCACTATCAAGATATGGTGGAATATCCTGTGATGAAACCCAGCACGCAATTTCGTGTTTGGAGCAATCTTGATTTTTACAATCAATATGGCGGTTTTGATAATAATGGACAAGATTATGTAGTTACCAATACTAATACGCCTATGCCATGGGTTAATGTAATAGCCAATAGGCATTTCGGTTGTGTAATAAGTTCTACAATGGCAGGTTTTACTTTTGCACACAACGCTCAACAATTTAAACTTACAGGTTGGAGTAATGATATCGTCAGGGATAATGCCTCTGAAATGCTATTAATAAACAAAAAACAATTTGTTCCGGCAACAGCACGACACGGACAAGGTTTTTCCGCATTTGATGCTCAATATGATGATTTTAAAGTGAACGTACGCGTTTTTGTGTCCGCTGAAGAACCAGAAAAATATTACCAAATACGTATTGTCAATAAAACAGACAAATCTTTAAAGTTGCAACTTGATATGGTGTATAAGCTTGTAATGGGTGTATGTGAAGAACAAACAGCTCGCTATCTCTATTCCGAATGGAACGAAACTGAAAATAGTATGTTTGTCCGCAATGTTTATCATGAAATTTATCGTAATACAAAATTGCAACTTACAGCAACAGACCCTATTACAACTTGGTCGCTTAATGCTCCAAACCGAAAAAGCATTGGTTTAACACTTGATGTTGCAGCAAATTCTGAAAAAGAAACAGCCTTTATACTTGCTGTTTATGATAATTATAAAGAGCAGACATTCAAACACTTTACATTGCCACAAATAGAAAACGAATACAATAAAGTTATCCGTTTTTGGAATGAAAAACTATCTGTTTTACAAGTAGAAACACCAGATAAATCGTTCAACTATATGCTGAATAGATGGTATCTGTATCAGGTTTATTCTTCTCGCCTTTTTGCTCGTGCGGGCTTTTATCAAGTTGGGGGAGCGACAGGTTTTCGAGACCAACTCCAAGATGTAATGAGTATTCTCTATAGCGACCCTCATTATGCACGTTGTCAAATACTTGAACATGCTGCCCATCAGTTTGCAGAAGGGGACGTGTTGCATTGGTGGCATGAAAGTATACAGATAGGAGCACGTACAACTTTTAGTGATGATTACTTGTGGCTTATTTTTGTAACTTATCAATATGTTGAACTTACAGGTGATACTTCTATTTTATCTGAACAAATCCCATTTTGTCATGCCGACAGACTCTCTGCTGGTGAGGCAGAGAGAGGTATGAGATATACACTGCCCGAACGTGACACTAATTCATGTTTCGTTACAGATGCAACATACGAATATGCAAGTCTTTACGAACATCTTCGCCGTGCAATAAATCGCTCTATGAGTCGTATAGGCAAACACGGCTTGCCACTTATGGGCTGTGGCGATTGGAATGATGGTATGAGTCGTGTCGGTGTTGAAGGGAAAGGAGAAAGTGTATGGGTGGCATTTTTCCTCGTTAACCTATTGCCCAAAATGGAAAAACTTACACAAATTATGCCCAATGCAGACCTCTCGTATTGTGAAGACTTGTCCAATTTTCGTGAAAACCTTATAAAAGCCATACAAAGCAATGCTTGGGACGGAGCATGGTTTCTCCGAGCCTATTTTGATAATGGAGACCCAATGGGTAGCCGTAACAATACTGAATGCCAAATTGACCTTATTTCACAGGCTTGGAGTATCCTTACAGATGTGGCAACTACAGAACAAAAGAAAAGTATTATCAACGAAACAGATTCCCGTCTTGTAAATAAGGAACATGAAATTATACAACTTCTAACACCAGCGTTTCAACATTCTCAACCTTCACCCGGTTATATTATGAACTATCCTGAAGGAGTACGTGAAAATGGCGGACAATATACACATGGGGCAATGTGGTATATAATGGCTCAACTTAAAGAAGGACATAACGATATGGCTTATTTCCTCTATTCGTTGATAAATCCTATCCATCGTACACAAACTCTTGCAGATGTGCTGAAATACAAAGTAGAACCTTATTGTATCGCTGCTGATATTTATAGTAATTTACAACATCCTGGGCGAGGGGGGTGGACATGGTACACAGGTTCTGCCTCGTGGGCTTATAAAACTGGTATTGAAAATATTCTTGGTTTCCATAAACTTGGCGATAAACTTATCATTGAACCAAGCATTCCATCTGAATGGGCAACTTTTACCATTCGTTATCGTTATGGAGAAACCACTTATGTCATTAAATATACGCAAAATGAAATTGTAAAAACAAAGCCAATGACGATTACACTTGTTGATGATAAGCAAGAGCATGTTATAGAAATATAAAATGTCTCGCTTTTAATAAACCAAAATAGAAAAACCGATAGGTTTTTCTATTTTGGTTTTGAATATCAACTATTTATAAATTCAAGCCTTTTATAAAAAGTTCAAGGTTTTTAAGGTCTTCATCATTAGGGCGTCCACGGTGTATGAGAGAAAATTGACCTCTGCAATGAAATTCTCTTTCATCAACATTCAAACCTTGTTTTTCCAAGAGAGTTTTTACTTGAGGATAAGAGGAGGTAAGAACAGCGGCAGATGAAAAACAAATGACGTTTTTCACTTTTTCCTTGTTCAAGGATGCTATAAAATTTTTGACATTTCCGTCTATTCCGGCGGCATAGACGGCAGAACCAAGAAAAAGGACATCAACATCTTCATTTATAGGATTGTCTATACTCAAGGCTTTTGTCCCTATTACTTTTTCTATACGCTCTGCCATTTTTTTTGTATGACCTGTTTTTGAATAATATCTTATTGCTGTTTTCATTTTATTTATTTTTTTTGATTATAAAATGTTTAACAAATTTTTAACTTCATTTTTTGTGTTTAAACAAAA